>JAADHA010000190.1 GCA_013152105.1 Oligoflexia bacterium
GCGCCCATGCCCTTGCCGGGTTGCTCGTGCCCCTTCCAGCGGCGCAGGTAGGTCGCGGTCGGCACGATGAGCACGACGTCGGCCGCCTCGATCTGGTCGCGCATCCAGCGCAGCCAGCCCTCATCCGGGTCGACGGCGAACTGGTCGATCCATGCGTCATAGCCATGCCGCCGCAGGCAGTTGGCGAAGCCGGCCACGGCGTCGCGATGGCCGTCGCTGTCATGGCTATAGGAGATGAAGATGCGCATTGGGCGTTCCCGGGCTTGGGTAAGCAGGTCGGGGCCAGACTTCCCGCTGGCGGCAATCATTGCACAGGGCGCGTGACTCATCAGCCGGCATGGGCCGCAGGCGAGTTGAGGTGCCCTGGCATCGTCACGACGACGGATCGCCGCGGACTACGATCAATCCCTCACCGGATCCGAGGAAGGGCTGCTGGTGTACTACAGCTTCAATGTGGACATCACCGGGGCCGGGACGACCATCCCCAATATGGCCGTCCAAGGCGGTACGGCCTACGATGGCGTGACCGAGGGCTCGGATGTCACGCCGAGCTCCATCGCGAGCGATGCCGTCGCCAAATGACAGCGACCACCAACCCCGTCACTCCCCCTCACACCACATCAAACCGGCTGAACTCCATCACGAACTGCCCGCGGCCGCGGGTCAGGCTGCGAAGCCGGGTCGCGTAGCCCAGCAAGCCGACGAGGGGGCACTCGCCCGAGATGGTGGTGGTGCCCATGTCGCTTTCCTGGCCAGAGATGGTGGCGTGGCGGGACTGGAGATCGCCCAGCACGCCACCCATGTTTTCGTCGGGCACGGTGACCTCGACGGCCATCAGGGGCTGGAGCAGGCAGCCCCCGGCATCGGTGAGCGCGGTGCGAACAGCCTGGGCGACGGCGATGCGGAGGGCCTGGGGGGTGCTGCCGATCTCGAACAGCTCGACCTCGACGATGCGGACGGCGACGTCCTGCAAGGGCGCGCCTTCGATCGGGCCGCCTCCCATGCTGTCCTCGGCGCCGGATCGGATGGCGGCGAGTTGGTCGGCGGTGGGGGTGATGGTGTCGGGCACGAAGACGGGCTCGGTGCTTACTTGGATGCCCTGGTTGCGTTTGGTGGGCTCGACCTCGGCGACGACCCGGGCCCGCATCGTCACTTCCTTTCCGTCGGGGAGCTGGATGGTGCGGTTCAGGCTGACACTGCCTCGGCCGGAACCCAGGATGGTCTCCCGCGACATCACACGCGGCGTGCCGGCTCGGATGCTGAGCTTGAACTCGCGCTGGATCCGCTCGAAGACGATCTGCAGGTGCAGCTCGCCCATGCCCTTGAGGATCCGCTGCCCGGTGTCCTGGTCTTCTTCAAAGCTCAGGGTCGGGTCTTCTTCGCAGACCTTGGCCAGGACATCGAGAAACTTGGCTTCATCCCGGCCGAACTCGGGCTCGATGGCCAGGCCCAGGACGGGCTGCTTGAGGTCGATTGTCTCCAGCAGCAGTTCGTGGTCGATGGCGCACAGGGTGTCACCGGTCGTGGCGCGGCGGAGGCCGGCCAGCAGCACGATCTGGCCGGCGGTCGCAAGATCGATCCGCTTCTTGCTGTTGCTGTCGATCTCGAAGACCCGAGCCACGCGCTCGTCGAAGCCCTTGCCGCCGATACGCACCTTGTCACCGGGACGAAGCTGGCCTCGGTAGATCCGCACGAAGACGTGGCGGCGCCCTTCCCAGAGCTGCACCTTGAAGGCCAGGGCGGCCAGGGGCCCCGTGGGGCTCATCTCGACCAGCTCGTGCGCGTCCTCGTGGTCCTCGTCCAGGTCGGGCCGTCGGGCGATAGCGACGGGCCGCTCCAGCGGCGCGGGCAACAGCTTCAAGACACCGTCAAGCAGTGGCTGGACGCCCCAATTGCGCAGGGCCGAGCCCGCGAAGAAGGGGTGGATGCGGTTCTGGAGGGTGAGCGAGCGCAGCGCCGCCCACAGCCGCTCTGGAGCGATCGGCCGCTCTTCCAGGACCAGCTCTTCCAGTTCGTCGTCGGCTTCCGCGGCGGCCAGCAGCATGCTCTCTCGGTGGCGAGTCATCAGGGCCGTGTATTCGTCGGGCACAGGGCCGCAGTTGGCGTCCGCGCCGCGGTCCCCCGAGAAGGTCCAGTAGCGCTGCTCGACCAGGTCGATCACGCCGTCGCCGGCTGGCACACAGACGGGCACGGGGTGACCGCCCAGGCGCTTCGCCAGGCTGTCCAGGCAGCGGTCATAGGACGCCCCTGGGCGGTCCATCTTGTTGACGAAGATGATCCGGGGAATGGCGAAGCGGCTGGCCTGGCGCCACACGGTCTCGGTCTGGGGCTCGACCCCGCGGACGGCGTCCATCACGATGACGGCGCCGTCGAGCACGCGCATCGCCCGCTCGACCTCGATGGTGAAGTCCACGTGCCCCGGTGTGTCCACGACCTGGATGAGGCAGTCCCGCCAGGGGCACCGGGTCACGGCGCTGGTGATGGTGATCCCGTGGGCCTTTTCCTCGTCCATCCAGTCCATATGGGCGGCGCCGTCGTGGACCTCGCCGATCTTGTGCGAAGCCCCTGTGTAGAACAGGATGCGCTCGGTCAGCGTGGTCTTGCCCGCGTCGATGTGCGCGGCGACACCGATGTTGCGGACGTGGGCGAGGTCAGCATTGCGGTCTGTGTTGCTGTCCATTTCAGACTCCGCGGGGAAGGGCAGGCGCGCGCTTCTAACCGCTCGCCGCAGTCCGCAGAGACCGCGCGGGAATGGATCAGCGCCGACGTCGCCGGATCAAGGCGAGCAGACCGGGCAACAGGAACCAGGGGGCCGGGGCTGGGTGCACCGCGCTGCAACCCGCGCACCCTGGGCTGGAGCCGCCATCTCCCGAGCCGCCATCGCCGGAGCCGCCGTCCCCGAACCCGCTGTCGGTGCTGCCGGTCGTCGTGCCGGTCGTCGTGCCGCTGTCTGCCTCGTCGATGGATCCGTTGCAGTTGTTGTCGATCCCGTCGTCGGGAAGCTCGGTGGCGTCGGGCGAGACCGCTGCGTCCGCATCGTCGCAGTCGGTGCCACCGTCCGACTGGCTGTCGAAGCCATCTCCGTCGGCGTCGGCGTCGGTGCCGCCCCAGGCAAGCGCGGTCAGCCCGTCGCGGTCCAGGTCCAGCGCGTCGATGGCCGCCATGATGTCGGGCAGTGGGCCGATGTGTCCGCCTGTCCCCTGGGGAACGCCGGTGTAGACCAGCAGATCACGCAGCATGCCCGGGTCGAGTGGCCCCCCCAGGCTGTTGATCGCGTAGCTCTGAACCAGGGCGGCGGACAAGGCCACGATGGGGGTGGCGCTGCTGGTGCCGGCGAACAAGGACGTGTACCGCTGGTCCGGGTCGTCGTCGATGCTGGCCAGGTCGCCGTAGGCCAGGGTGACCACGCTGGCGCCCCAGCCTTGCAGGTTGATCCGGTCCCCATAGGTGCTGTAGTCGTAGGAGTCGTGCGCGGTGTCCGGTGTGCCGGCGCCGACCAGGATGGCACCAGAGTCTCCCCAGTCCATGTAGTTGGCGGCGTACCAGTCGCTGTCCAGGTCCTGGGCGCCGTTTCCCCCGGCCCCCACCACGGTGACGCCGGCATCGGCGGCGGTCTGGACGACCGTGAAGACATTGGGGTCCAACTCGGCCGGACCGTAGTCACCGCCCGGGCGGGTGACGGTCTGCATCTCCAGCAGGACGATGTCGCCGGGCTGGGCCGCGGCGATGGCTGCGGCGATGGCGGTGGGCCGACGGCTGCCCTCCTCGTTGCTGTACTCGGGGAAGGTCTGGATGGTGACGCCGAGCGCCCCTCCGGTGACGCCGTACTTGTTGTCCACGCCCGCCAACTCGCCCATCACGGCGGTGCCGTGCTCGTCCCATCCGTAGTCCGCGACCCAGGTCGGCACGGTCTGTCCGCTCTCTTGGTGGAGATCGCGGTCGACCAGGTCCTCGTGGGAGGCCCGCCAGCCGTACTCGACATCACAGATCAGCACGCCCTCGCCGGTGATGCCCTCGGCCCATGCCGACCAGGCCCCGACCCCGGGCGCGCTGTCCAGGTAGCCCTGGAGGTCGCGGTAGTCCGGGGTCTCGGTGCCGATGTCTTCGGGGGGAGGAACGATGCTGGGGCCGACGAAGGCGTACTCCACCGCGTCGAGCTGCTGGAGAGCCTGACCGATGGCGAGCAGGTCGGCGGGGTCGACCGGACCCAGCACTTGCAGCATGCCGCCGAGGTCGGGCTGGGATCGGCCCGAGCGGGCGGCGGCGCGTTGCTCCAGGCCGTCGACCGTGGTCTGGGAGAGGTGGATGAGGGGTGCAAAGCGCAGGCCCTTGGCGGTCGCCAGCGCTCGGATCTGCGCGAGGTCGTGGTGGGACAGGCTCTCGATGCTGCCCGCGGCGGTCGCACGGCCGCGGACGTCGTCCCGGAGCTTGATGGTGAGCTGCAAGCTGGTGTCTGGCAGGTCGAGAGCCTTGACCGCGTGCAGGGCCATGGGCGGGAGGGGACGCCGCGGACTCAGGGCGAGGGCGGGCGCGGCCAGCAGGGAGAGCGGCAGGGACATCAGCAGCGGCATGTCATCCGTGAGGGCAGTGGTGCTCCGCTGAGAATACTCGACCGAAGTCCGGGTCGCTCAGCGCGTCGGTCGGGATTCGGAGAGGCCCGCGTGCACTTGCCCGACGCTGTCCATCCGCAGTTGAGCTGAAACCCCGAACGACTCGATGTGGTTGGTTCGCTGTGGAGTCTGAGCATGAGCACATCTCGTATCAAGTACACCACGGAGCAGCGTCGGGCGGCCGCTGAGCTGGTCGTGCAGGTCGGCGTCACTGCGGCCAGTGAGCAGAATCCGTGCCAGCCACTGGCTTGTTGCAATCCAGACAACTTGCGATTGATGCGGCTCGCCAGATTGCAGCTTCTGCTGCCAGGTAGACAGATTTACTGCACACTGGTCGGGCTCTCGCCCTGGCGGAACTCGGGCATGGGAGGGGTAGACCAGATCCGGCGACCTCGCCACGGTGCTGCTGGGAGCGGACGTGCTCGATGTCGCTGGTCTGGGGGATCGTCGAAGCCCTTCTCGTCGTGGCGGACTGCCGACATTACCGCATGAGGCAGAGTGATTGCCTGATTGTTGCCTCATTCGTTGCCTCTTTCACTCGTGGTCGTCAGGCCCCAGCGTGCGCCACGACCCTGGCCTTGCAGCCTCACCAACCCCGCCTCTCGGAGCGCGACGAGGTCGTTGCGGATGGTCCGCTCGGAGGCATCCGTCGAGAGTGACGCTCGAATCGTTGAGAATGGAATCATGGTCCCGGCGGCAGCCAGGACCTGGAGGATCTCGTTCTGTCGTGGCCCGAGGTCGGGCCGGTAGAACACCCCGGCGATCACCGGGTTCCGAGGGCGAGACGTGTGGGGCTTCTTGAGGTCGTCGGGCTGTTGGCCGAACGGCAACAGGCCCTCGCTCCAGATCTCGAGGCGCCCGGGCTCGAAGTGGCCGGCGATGGACAGGTGCCGCCGGAAGAAGGTCATGGCTTCCTCGAGCAGGAAGTCTGCTTTGGATCGAGGTCGTCGATGGAGCAGCCCAGTGCGGGCATCTTCTCCCAGGCGGTGACGCCCTGGCCCCGATCGAGAAAGTGTCGGAGGTATTCGGCCTGGGGCATGGGAGAGGTGGTGGCCCCCACCCGCTGCCAGGCCCGCCCCCGGTAGGTCCAAGGGCCGAGCCCCGGCATGGGCTCGGCGTGTAGCGCCAACAACTCGCGTTCGCCTTCGACGCCAACCCGGTCGACGCGGATGGGCGCCTGGGGCTCGAAGTCGCGGAGCATGGCCGCCAGCTTCTGCAGCGTGCTGTCCGCGACGATCTGGCCCACGATCTCGCCCGAGTCGGTGACACCGAGCAGCACTACGCCGCCCGCGCCGTTGAGCATGCCGCAGAGCGTTTCTCCGGCGCGGGTGAGTTGCCCCGTGGAGCGCTTGAACTCCACGATCCCAGACTCGCCTCGTGCGACGATGGGCTCGATGTCGGCTCGGTTCATGCTTTTCAACTCCCGACCTGCTTCCTATTGATCCGCCAGAGAGTATCCCTCAATACCAGAACCTGTCCGCAACACACTACCTCGACACGGAAGCCAAGCCGATGCGGTAGAGCGACCTCGCTCGAACTCCGGCTCGCCCGGAGCGTCGGTCAGGATACGGGGAGGCCCGCATCCCCCCGGAGCTCCAGCATGGCCGGCATCCTGCTCCTCGAAGACGGTCGGCGTTTTCAGGGCGACGCCTTTGGCGCGGTCGGGTCTGCGGTGGGCGAGGTGGTCTTCAACACGGCCATGAGCGGCTACCAGGAAGTGCTGACGGACCCGAGCTATGCCGAGCAGATCGTCGTGATGACGACGTCGCACGTCGGGAACACGGGCGTCAATGACGACGACCCACAGAGTGATCGGATCTGGCCGAGCGGCTTTGTGGCGCGCGAATTCAGTCGCACCTACAGCAGTCACCGGGCAAACCGGGGCCTGGGCAGCGCCCTGATCCAGCAGCGCGTGCCGGCGGTGCATGGGATCGACACCCGCGCCCTGGTGCGGCACATCCGGCAACGCGGTGCGATGAAGGGCATCGTCTGCACCGATGGCACCGACCTGGAGACGCTGGCTGAGCGCTTGAATGCCTGGCCGGGCATGGCGGGCCGCGCGTTGGCGACCCAGGTTGGCGTTCGTAGTCCCACCGTCTTCTGCGCCCCCAAGCAGCCGCGCGGACGCGTCGCGCTGGTGGATGGGGGTGTCAAGCGCCACATCCTGCACCTGCTCGAACGCAGCGGCTGCGCGGTCACGCTCTACCCGATCACGGCGACCTGGGACGACTGGGCGGCGGACGCCGATGTGGTGTTCTTCAGCAATGGGCCCGGAGACCCGGCCGCCCTGGATGGCGTGGTCCGTCAGATCCGGCGTGGACTGGGAAAGAAGCCCATGGTGGGGATCTGCCTGGGCCACCAGCTTCTGGGGCTGGCGGTCGGAGCCCGCACCTTCAAGCTCAAATATGGCCACCGCGGCGCCAACCACCCGGTGCGCGATGTCGCCACGGGAAGGGTCGAGATCACCAGCCAGAACCACGGCTTCTGCATTGATCGCGAATCGCTTCTGGCCGCTGGGGGCACGGTCTCTCACGTCCACCTCAACGACCAGACGGTCGCGGGCTTTCGTCACGACGAACACCGTGTCATGTCTGTGCAGTTCCATCCCGAAGCCAGCCCCGGACCCCACGACAGCGGGGGCCTCGTCGAGCGCTTCCTGGTCTTTGCGGGCCTATAGGAAGGGTCTCTCTGTCGATCAAGCTGCCCCTCGTCCAGGTCCTGGCCTTCCTCGGCCTGCTGTTGATCTTCACCGGATCGGTCGCCGCCTTTCTGGCCTGGCGTCTGGTCTGGGTGCTCGATCTGCCTGCTCCCTACGAAGCCATCGGCACAGGCGCTGTCTATGTCTTCGTGGGTCTCATCCTGGCGGGCATGGTCCTGCCTCGCGTTTTCCGCGGGGGCGCGGCGATGGACCTCCTCGCGCGGCTCGCCAACCTCAATATGGGCTTGCTCTCGCTGGTGCTGACCGGCGTGGTGCTGCGCGATCTCGTGTGGGTGGGGTGGGATCTGCTGTCGGGTATCCCGGCCTTTGCGGCGTGTTCTGTTGCGCCTCGGCTCGACCGCTTCCTGGTGCTCAGCGACGCGGTGATTCTGGGTGGTGGCTTGGTCGTGGTGGCCTGGGGCTGGAAGCAGGCGCGTTCGACCCCCGCGGTGTGCCGGGTGGAGCTTGTCCTGCCCGGCCTCGCACCGGCGCTGCATGGCTTTCGCATCGTGCAGCTCTCGGACATCCACATGGAGTCCACCACCCCGGCGGGCTGGCTGCGTCTTGTCGTCGAGCGGGCCAATGCCTGCAAGCCCGACCTGGTCGTGATCACGGGCGACCTCGTCGACGGCAGTGTCGCGGCCCTGGCTTCTTGCGTGGCCCCGGTGGCCGATCTCCAGAGCCGCCACGGGATCTGGTTCATCACGGGCAACCACGAGTACTACTCGGATGCCGCGCCCTGGATCACGCATCTCGAGGCGCTGGGGATCCCCACCCTGATCAACGCGCACACGCTGATCGAGCACGATGGGGGCCGGCTGCTGCTGGCAGGCGTCCCGGACCACGACGGTGCGCGGTTCATCGCTGAGCACAGGCCCAATCCCGCGGCGGCACTCGCCAGCGCTCCAGCCCATGATGTCACGATCCTGTTGGCCCACCAGCCCCGCACCGCGCTGCTGGCTCAGGGGCTGGGTGTGGACTTGATGCTGTCGGGGCACACCCACGGGGGGCAGATCTGGCCCTGGATGCACCTGGTCTGGCTCCAGCAGCCGATGAAGTCGGGCTTGCGGCGGCTGGGAGATGTCCTGGTCTACACCAGCCGGGGCACGGGCCACTGGGGACCGCCGCTGCGCCTGGGGGCGCCGGCCGAGATCACGGAGATCCTGCTGCGTCCCTCTCCACAGGCTGATCACCCCTCTTCGGACTGAGGGTCTCCCGCAAGGGTCCCCCGCAAGGGTCCCCCGCAAGGGCCCGCCGCACGGGCCCCGGTTACGGGTCCATCCTCGGGCTCCGCCATCGCCAGCGCCGAGGACAGTGGCGCCATCCCAAAGGCCCCGATGCCCCGTCGCACCGACATCCAGACCATCCTCGTCATCGGCTCAGGCCCCATCGTGATCGGGCAGGCCTGCGAGTTCGACTACTCGGGAACGCAAGCCTGCAAGTCCCTGCGCAGCCTCGGCTACCGGGTGGTGCTGCTCAATAGCAACCCCGCGACCATCATGACGGACCCCGACGTGGCAGACGCCACCTATGTCGAGCCCCTCACGCTGGACTTCGCGACCCAGGTGATCGCCCGCGAGCGCCCCGACGCGATCCTGCCGACGGTGGGGGGACAGACCGGCCTGAACCTGGCCATGGCCCTGCACGAAGCGGGGGTCTTGGAGCGCTTCGGGGTCGAGCTGATCGGTGCGCGACCCGAGACGATCGCGGTCGCTGAGGACCGTCAGGCATTCAAGGAGTGCATGCTGCGACAGGGGCTGAAGGTCCCCGCCTCGGGCACCGCCAGCAGCCTGGCCCAGGCCGAGGCCTTGCTCGATCTGGTCGGCCTGCCGGCGATCATCCGTCCCAGCTTCACCCTGGGGGGCGAGGGCGGAGGAATCGCCTACAACCGCGACGAGTTCAGAGAGATCGTGATCCTGGGTCTGGACCTGTCGCCCACGTCCCAGGTGCTGGTTGAACAGAGCGTGCTGGGGTGGAAGGAATTCGAGCTGGAGGTCATGCGCGACCAGGCCGACAACGCCATCGTGGTCTGCTCGATCGAGAACGTCGACCCGATGGGGGTCCACACTGGCGACTCCATCACCGTGGCGCCAGCTCAGACCCTCACCGATCGCGAATACCAACAGATGCGCGACCAGGCCCTGATCGTCATGCGGGCCGTCGGGGTGGAGACCGGCGGCAGCAATGTGCAGTTCTCGGTCAATCCCCAGGACGGCGAGATCCGCGTCATCGAGATGAACCCGCGGGTCAGCCGCAGCAGCGCCTTGGCCAGCAAGGCGACGGGCTTTCCCATCGCCAAGATCGCCGCGCAGCTTGCGGTGGGCCTGACCCTGGACGAGATCGACAACGACATCACCAAGCAGACCCTGGCCTGCTTCGAGCCCGTGCTGGACTACACTGTCGTCAAGATCCCACGCTGGAATTTCGAAAAGTTCGCCGGGGTCGATCGGACCCTGGACACGCGGATGAAAGCGGTGGGCGAGGTGATGGGCCTGGGGGGCACCTTCCGCGAAGCCTTGGGCAAGGCCATCTCCAGCTTGGAGGGCGGCTTTGTAGTGGCGCGGGACTGGACGGATCAGGTCTTGCGCGAGCGGCTGGCGATCCCGACCCCAGACCGGCTGGCCGCGATCTTCGAGGCCCTTCGTCGCGGCCTGGACTGCGACGAGATCAATCGCATCACGCGCATCGACCCCTGGTTTCTGCACCAGTTTCAGGACATCGTCACGGTCGAGGCTCAGCTCGATGGGCGCCGGGTGGAGCAGCTCGGTCCTGAAGATCTGCGTCGCGCCAAGCGGGCCGGGATCAGTGACCCGCGCCTGGCCGAGATTCTGGGTACAAGCGAGGATGCGGTGGCCAAGCGTCGGCACGAGCTTGGCGTAGAGGTGGTCTACAAGCGGGTCGACACCTGTGCCGCGGAATTCCAGAGCCACACGCCCTACCTGTACAGTACCTACGCCGACGAGGACGAAGCCGGAGACTCTGACGCTGATCGGGTCATCATCCTGGGCAATGGTCCCAATCGCATCGGGCAGGGCCTGGAGTTCGACTACTGCTGCTGCCACGCCGCCATGACCGTCGCCGCGCAGGGTCTGGTGAGCGTGATGGTCAACTGCAACCCCGAGACCGTCAGCACTGACTATGATACCAGCGACAAGCTGTACTTCGAGCCCGTGACCGCCGAACACGTAGACGCCGTCATCGCCCGGGAGCGACCACGGGGCTTGATCCTCCAGTTCGGCGGCCAGACACCGCTCAAGCTCAGCCACCGCATCGGGCCGATCCTGGGCACCTCGGCGCAGGCCATCGACATCTGCGAGGATCGCGAGCGCTTCAACAGCCTGCTGGCCAGCCTCGACATCCGCCAGCCCGAGGGCGCGATGGTCCTCACCCGCGACGCCGCCCTGAGCGCGGCAGACCGGCTGGGCTTTCCGCTGCTGCTTCGTCCGTCCTATGTGCTGGGCGGGCGTGCGATGAAGATCTGTTATGACACCACAGACTTCCAGGCCGCGTTGGCCGAGGCCTTCGAAGTCAGTGAGGGGCATCCGGTGTTATTGGATCGCTTCCTGGAGCGAGCGGTCGAGTATGACATCGACGCGGTTGGGGATGGCAAAGACGTCCACGTCGCCGCCATCATGGAGCACATCGAGGAAGCCGGTGTACACAGTGGAGACTCGGCCTGTGTCATCCCGCCCGTGGACCTGACCCCAGAGCTAGGCCGCCAGATGGTGGACGCGACGGTGCGGATCGGCCAGCGCCTGGGTGTGGTGGGACTGATGAATGTGCAGCTCGCTGTGGTGCGCGAGTCCGACGGCGAAGCCCGGCTCTACATCATCGAGGTCAATCCGCGGGCCTCTCGCACGGTGCCCTTTGTCTGCAAGGCGACCGGGATCCCCCTGGTGAGCCTCGCGACACGGGTCTGTCTGGGTGAGACCCTGGCCGATGTCGGCCTGCAGCCAGACCGGGTGGGGAAACAAGTCCGGCCCGCGTTGTTGAGTCGCGACGGCTTCACCTTCTTGAAGGCTCCGGTCTTCCCGTGGCGTCGCTTCTCGGTCAAGGACGTGGTGCTGGGCCCTGAGATGCACTCGACTGGCGAGGTCATGGGTGTCGGGCGCAGCTTCGGCGAGGCCACAGCCAAGGCGCTGATCGCCGCTGGCATGCGGCTCCCGGACGCGGGAGGGGCCTTCTTGTCGGTGCGCGACGCGGACAAGCCCTTCCTCCCCGACATCGCCGGCCCGCTCTATGCGATGGGCTTCAAGCTGTTGGCGACTGGTGGCACCTGCGCTGCCCTGAGAGCGGCCGGGATCCCTGCGAAGCTGGTCTACAAGGTGCGCGAGGGGCGGCCCGATATCGTGGACCACGTGCGCAATGGTGATATCCAACTGATGATCAACACCCCCCTGGGGAAGAAGAGCATCTACGATGAAGCGGCCATGCGCCTGGCTGGGCTTCGTTTCGGTGTGCCTTGTATTACGACCCTGCGTGCGGCACGGGCCACGGTCGCGGCCATTCGGTCCCTGCGGGCGCGCGAGCTGCGGGTGATCAAGCTCCAGGAACTGCCCGCGGTGCGGCGATAGCTGTGCGGACCCTCTTTGTCGGTGATGTCCACGGCTGCGCCGCAGAGCTCGGCGAGCTCCTGGCCCAGGCCCAGGCCGACCGCGTGGTCCTGCTGGGAGACCTCTTCGCCAAGGGGCCCGACCCGCGGGGGGTCTGGTCGCTCATCGAATCTCACGGCTGCCAGGCGGTCATGGGCAACCACGACCAGCGTGTGTTGGATCGAGCGGGCACGGCGCATGGCCTCTCCTTGCCCCCGTCCTGCCTGGACTGGTTGGCCGCGCTCCCCATGTCCATTCAGGGCGTGTCCCACAGCGGTCTGCAGTGGCTGGCCATCCACGCGGGGGTACACCCCGAGTCGGGCCTGGCGGGGACCTCGCGCGAGCGCGCCCTGGCCATGCGACGCTTCCCGGACGACCGCGATCTCGACAATCCCTTCTGGTGGGAACTCTGGTCGGGACCACCCCTGGTGCTCTATGGACACGATGCCGTCCGTGGCCTGGTCGATCGGCGGCCCCACTCGTTGGGCCTGGACACGGGGTGTGTGTATGGCGGGCGCCTGACCGGCTATCTGCTGGAAGAGCACCACCTGCTGTCTGTTCACGCCCATGGTGTGTGGCGGAGGGTGCCTGCGGTGGCGCCCAGGGGATAGACTGTTCAGGTCTGGATAGGATGCCGGCCGCTTCCACGGGGCGGCCTCGCCCGCGAGCGCCGCACGGAGGACTGGGGGTATGCCGAGCGTGGTGGCGCCCTACAGGCCGCCGCCGAGCAGGAGGTAGGCGGCGCCGGCGTAGGTGCCCCCCGAGTTCTCGCCGTAGGCCCCCACCAGGAGGTCGTCGAAACCGTCGCCGTCCAGATCGCCCGCTCTGGACACTGAGTACCCGGCGTAGTTGCCCGCCGCCTCGCCCACCAGCTTCGCGTCTACGGTGGAGAGGCCGACGGTTCCGCTCACGGGGCCGAGCATCAGGTAGGCCGCGCCAGCGTAAGTCCCCGAGTGCTCACCCTCGGCCCCCACCAGGAGGTCGTCGAGCCCGTCGCCGTCCACGTCGCCCGCTCCAGACACCGAGAATCCGGCGTAGTCGTTTGTCGCCTCGCCCACCAGCTTGGCGTCCGCGGTGGCGAGGCCGACGGTTCCGCTCACGGGGCCGAGCATCAGGTAGGCCGCGCCAGCGTAGCTGCCCCCCGAGTCCTCGCCGAAGGCCCCCACCAGGATGTCGTCGAGGCCGTCGCCGTCCACGTCGCCCGCTCCGGACACCGAGACCCCGGCGCTGTCGCCCGCCGCCTCGCCCACCAGCGTGGCATCCACGGTGGCGAGCTCCACCGTTCCGCTCACGGGGCCGAGCATCAGGTAGGCCGCACCGGCTTGCATGCCCCCCGAGTCCTCGCCGAAGGCCCCCACCAGGATGTCGTCGAGGCCGTCGCCGTCCACGTCGCCCGCACTGGACACCGAGAACCCGGCGGAGTCGTTTGCCGCCTCACCCAGCAGCTTGGCGTCGGCGGAGGAGAGGTCCACCGTTCCGCTCACGGGGCCGCGTAGCAAGTAGGCCGCGCCAGCGTAGCCATCCTCGTAGGGCGCCCCCACCAGGATGTCGTCGAGGCCGTCGCCGTCCACGTCGCCCGCACTGGACACCGAGAACCCGGCGTAGTCGTTTGTCGTCTCGCCCACCAGCTTGGCGTCGGCGGCGGAGAGGTCCACCGTTCCGCTCACGGGGCCGCGCAGCAGGTAGGCCGCGCCAGCGTAGCTGCCCCCCGATCCCTCG
>JAADHA010000607.1 GCA_013152105.1 Oligoflexia bacterium
GACCGGATGTGTTCCTTCACCTGCGCAAGGACGCTGCGTCGGTGCTGTGGCAACGCACCGGTGGGCTCCCCGACCTGGTGGCCCTCGAGGCCCGAGCTTGGGTCCAGGCTGGACTCTGCACCTGGGAGGGCGCGCGTCTTCGGATCGATCGCATCGACATCGAGGCCCTGCGCGTGGGCCTGGCCCTGGCGGTCGACCAACCGATCCCAGAGACGCTTACTGACCCCGCCAGGCTGTTGCTCGAGGCGGCCAGGCGCGCATGGCCAGACACGGACCCTGGCTTGCTGGGCGACCTGTGTGGTCTCGACGCTCGGGCGTTGAAGCAAGCGACTGGACAGCTCCTCGGCGCGCGTCTGGCATGGCCACTACCAGATGGATCCCTTGGGATCCGGCCGGTTGTCCTGCCGGCCAGCGACTCGGTCGAGCGGGAAGCCCAGCTTCGGGTCGCCAGGCTGCTGCCCGAGGACAGCCCGTCTCGTCTGCGCCACTTGGTGGCCGGTGGGGCGTCACCGGACGATGTCCTGCCGGTCGCCCTTCGCGTCGTTGACAACTTGTTGCGAGAGGGACGGCATTCCCAGGCCCTGGCCCTGCTGGACCTCACCCTGCCCCTCACACGCGGCGGCGTGGGGCGTCCTCATGACGAGGAAGCGCTGCTTTGCGCCTGGGTGCGGGCTGCCTTGGCCCAGGAGCGCCCCGAGGCCCTGGAGCGAGCCCTCTACGAGCTGGGTCGCGCGGTCTCTCGGACCCCGCTGGTCGAGCGGGTCGAGGCACTGGTCTACGCCGAGCGGGTGCGCTTCCGCGGCGAACCCGAGCGCTGCCAGACGCTGGTCGACGCCTTGCCCTCGTTTTTGGACCCTCGCCTGGACCTTTACCGGGTGGCCCTGACCTACGCCGCCGCATCCCTGCGCTCCTTGGATGCCGCGAAGCAGGTCCTCGACGGGCTGGATGCGTGGGGAAATCGGTCGGCGCTCTTTCGATCGAAGCTGGACAAGTGGCGAGGGAACCTGGCCTACGCCATGGGCGACTACGCCGGCGCGGCGGCGCTGCATGTGCAGTCCGCGGACCTGGCGCCCGGGTCCGACGCACGCGCATCTTCCCTCAGCAATGCCGCCTTCGCCTTGCTGGATGGGGGACGCCTGGAAGATGCCCTGGAGACCGCACGACGCGGCGCGCACTTGGCACGGCGAATTCGCTACTCGCTGGCCGAGGCCCGCTGCCGCTGTGTCGAACGCCAGGTCCGATACCGTTGGCGCCAGACGCTGTCGCCAGACCCCGAACTGATCGCGGCCGCCGAGCGTATCAGCGTGCGGCTCGCGGCGCAGTTCTGTGCGGTCGAGGTGGGTTTCGCGCTGCGCGGCGGCCAGCGGGACCTGGCGCTTGAGATGGCCGAAGTGGGTGCTCGGGGTTTTCGGATCGCGGGGTTTGAGCCGGGGTGCCTCTTGCTGGAGGCGGCCGCTCTGGTCGCCACGCCGTCCCCCTCTCCGGCGGATGCTCGCCGAATCTGTGCGGCGGCGACGGCCCTCTCGGACCCCAGCTTTTCGGTGCAGATCATCGGCCTGGTGCGCGTGGCCATGGGCATGGACCGCTTTGCACAGGCCGATGTGCAGGCGCAGGCCGACCGTGTGGGGACAGATGACCCAGACGCCATCATTGATGTCATCTCGGTCAACGAAGCGCTGCGCGGCTGCTTCGACCCCTGGACCAAGACCGATTGATCCGCTCTCCGTCCCTCCTTGTCCTCTCTCTCCTCCTCCCCACATGCTGGTGAACCATGAGCTGCAACGCCTACCTCGCAAACCTGGTCGCCTTCGCGGATGGCCTGACCACCAGCCCTCATCCCAACATTCCGGTTCCGGCCGGTCCCACGGGCTCGGGCGGGATCACCACTGCGCAGACCGACAGCGGATCTTTGAACCTGGTGGACCTGCTGGGCTTCGTCTTTCCCGGCCCCGGTGGGGCCATGTTCAACGTCGGCACCAAGCCGACGGCCGTCTACACGGACTACCTGGTGGCCGCCGCGAAGTGGCGTGAACAGTGGGTCTTTCGCGATCTTCCGGGCTACCAGGCCGGCTATGCATTCTTGCTGTGGTCCTATATCAACGGTGGCGGGCTGACCCCCGCCGAGCGGGCGGCGCTGATCGCCGAAGCAAAGGCCAACGGCACCGTCTACCAGATCGCCGATGAACGCTTCAACTACAAGCTGCTGCCAGCGGCCAACGATAACAGCCTGAAAAAGCCGGCTTCGTGTGTGTCAGTTCGCTCGCTCTACCACCTGTGGAATGTGGTGGGGGGCACGGTTGGCGCTTCGCCCGTGGGCGCGCTCTTCACGGAACGCTTGACGGGCCCGGACAAGACCGTCGACCACTGGCTGCTCAGCGCCAACTACCAGCCACCGGCCGGCACGACCGAAGTCCTCTGGCAGAAGCGGGCGGTGGGCGTTCCCCAGGATCTGTATGACTTCTTTCAGATCTACCTGTTTGGCGCCAAGCCGATCGGCTCGCTGAGCGGCGGGCGCTACGTCCAGAGCCCCTACAAACCGGTGGACCTGGTCTGACGCGACGGCACCCACGGTGAGCCTGCCAGCCACCGGACGGGGCGTCGTCATCGGCGTCGTGGACTTCGGCCTGGACTTTCACCACACTGATCTACGCCATGCCGACGGGTCGACCCGCGTGCTGGGGCTGTGGGACCAGGCAGCCTTGCCCGGTCTGGGCGGCGGGACCCCGGGCCCAGACGACATCGGGCGCGTCTGGCTCAAGGAAGACATCGACGCCGACCTGCGGGGTGATCGGCCCTACCGCGTCGTGAGCCACCGCTGGGACCGGCTGAAGGGGACGGGGACTCGCCGTCTGGGCTCGGACGGGGCGGGGTGGATGAGACACGGCACCCACACGGCGGCGGTCGCGATGGGCAACGGGCGCAGCGATCACCCATCAGTGCCCGGGCCGGCATCAGACGCCGAGCTGGTCTTCGTCAGCCTGGACCCCGCGGTGCCCCTGGCGGCGGCAGACGACCCGTGGGGGCAGGCCGGGGCCCAGGCCGTGGTCGCAGGAGTGAGGTGGATCCTGGCTCTTGTAGAAGCCTTGGAGATGCAGCGCGGCCACGCGGTCCCCGTCGTCATCAACCTCAGCCTGAGCCAGAACACCGGCTCGCATGACGGCTGCTCGGTCTTCGCCGATGTCCTCGACGGGCTCCACGACCGTCCGGGCCGCGTGGTCGTGGCGGCGGCCGGGAACGCCAACCAGGACGGTAGCCACGCCCTGGGCTGGGTCGAGGCGGCGCTCGCGGGGGAGGGCGCGGGACCTGGCCTTGGTCTGCTCGACCTGATCGTTGGCGAGGGAGCGTGCTCGGATGATGCGCTGGAGTTGTGGGTCGAGGGTCTGGCAGCGTGCTCGCTGCTGATCGGGCCACCAAGAGGCTGTGCGCCGATCGTGTTGGGTGCGGGCCAGGCGTCTGTGCGGGCCCACGTCAGCGCTGCTGGCCAGTCCGTCTCGGTGCGGGTGGTGCGCGCCCAGCATCCGAGGGCTCGGCTCGGCGGGATCCGGATCAAGGACCAGGGGCAGCTTCCGGTCGGTCGCTGGACGGTGCGCCTGTTCGGCCAGGCGCCCCAGCCGCGTCGGGTCTGGGGCTGGTTGGCTTGGACCAACGCCGGGGTCCGGCGCTTCGCCGTGCCGGTGATCGACCATGGCAGCCTGAGTGATCTCTGCTGTCATCGCGCCCCGATCTCCGTGGGCTGCACCTGGAGGCGGCCCACGGACGGCGTCGACCTGCTGGACCCGTGCTCTGGTCGAGGCCCGACGCGGGACGGGCGGGACGGACCGGACATCGCCGCGCCCGGGGTCAGCCTGCGCATGGCGGAAGCCCACTGTCGGGTGGCGCTGGGGACGGGGCTTCGCAGGGAGTACCTGACGGCCACGGGGTCGGGCGACCGCGCTCGTGTCCGGCGCGGTGGCGGTGCTGCTAGATGCTGCGGGGCGTCCGGGGCCCGACGGCCTGCCGCGCCCGGCGATGTGGACAGCGCGCCAGGTCCGTGCCTTGCTTCAAGAGACCGCCAGCCCCGCCGTCGGTGCTGGGGTTCTGGATCTCGAGGCGGCCTGCCACGCGCTGAGCCTTGCACCGGCTACCCTCGGTCCACACCCCTGAGTTCTGTGGATCCGCTCTTTGTGCCACTTGCCGCCGTCGCCTTGGGCGGTGCCGTTGTTCAGGGCATCTCCGGCTTTGGCTTCGGCATGGTGTGCATGGCGCTCTTGCCCTTGTTCGTGCCGGTGGATCAGGCGGTGCCGATGGTTGGCGCCTGGGGCTGGAGCCTCAACCTCTTCCTGCTTTGGCGACTGCGGGGCCACCTGGAGATCCGAAAGGTGCTGCCGCTGATTGGTGGTGCTGTGGTGGGCATTCCCTTGGGTCTGGTCTTTCTCCGAGGCGCGGACCCGCGTCTGGTGCGCGCCGTGCTGGGCTTGGTGCTCCTCGGCTACAGCTTGTTCGCCTTGTTGGGCGGCCTGGGACCGGGTCGGCGTCCGATCTCGGACCGCTTTGGCGTGCTGGCCGGGCTGGTGGGCGGCGCCCTGGGCGGTGCCTTCAACACCCCGGCGCCGCCGATCGTCGTGTACGTGTCCCTCAAGGGCTGGCCCAAGCACCTGGCGACCTCCAGCTTGCAGGCCTTCTTCATGTTCACCTCGACCTTTGCGGTCCTGGGTTTCGCGACGGTCGGCCTGTTCACCCCCCAGGTCATCCACCGGGTCCTGCCGCTGTACCCGGCCGTCTGGTTGGGCAGCTTCGTGGGTACGCGGATCTACGACCGGGTCCCCCAAGCCCGCTTCCGCATCCTCATCTTGGCCTTGCTCATCGTGCTGGGCGGCAACTTCCTGGTGCGCGCCGCGCTTGGCACCTGAGACGGGCCGTCGGGCTACGTGTTGGGGCCCGTTTCCGCCCCTGCCCCTGCCCCTGCCCCGGAGTGCCGGTGTCCAAGGTCCTCACCGAGTTGGTCGCGCTGCTCGCCCTCGAGCGCATCGAAGAGAACCTCTTTCGAGGCCAAAGCCAGGACCTGGGCTGGGGAGCGGTTTTTGGTGGGCAGGTCCTGGGCCAGGCCCTCTCGGCGGCCGAGCAGACCGTGCCCGCGGACCGCGCCTGTCACAGCCTGCACGCCTACTTCATGCGCAGCGGTGACGCGTCTCGACCCATCGTCTACGAGGTCGACCGCATCCGAGATGGGCACAGCTTCACCACCCGGCGTGTCCGCGCGGTGCAGGGCGGCAAGGCCATCTTCAGCCTGTCCTCCAGCTTTCACCTCACCGAGCCTGGCTTTCATCACCAGGACCCCATGCCCCAGGCTCCCGACCCCGAGTCCCTGCGCAGTGACGTCGAGCTGGCCCGCATGGTGGCCGATATGCTGCCCGCGGGCCTGCGCGAGCGCGCGACCGCTGACCGGGCCATCGACATCCGACCAGTCTCGCCCACCAACCCCATGGCGCCCGAAGTTCGCCCGCCTCACAAGCAGGTGTGGTTCCGCGCCAACGGGCCGCTGGCGGACGATCCCAAGCTGCACCGCTACCTGTTGGCCTATGCCAGCGACTTCCATTTCCTGGTGACCTCGCTCCTGCCCCACGGTGTCTCCTGGCTCACCCCGGGCATGCAGGTGGCCAGCCTGGACCACGCCATGTGGTTTCACCGCCCCTTCCGCATGGACCAGTGGCTGCTCCACCAGATCGACAGCCCCAGCGCGGGTGGCGCGCGCGGCCTGGTTCGGGGGCGGGTCTTCGACCAGTCCGGCCAGTTGGTCGTCAGCACCATGCAGGAAGGGTTGATCCGCGACCGACGTGGTGACTGAGCCGGCCTTTTCCGGTCTCAGCCGGTCTGGCGGTCCCTGGCTTGGCCTAGCATCTGCTTGATCGCGTCGGCCACATCGGGTTCATTGTCTTCGGCCAGCAGGTCGGCGGTCTCGCCCATTTCGTTGGTAGCCCTGGGGTCGGCCCCGGCATCCAGCAGGCGGCGCACGCAGGCGCGACGGCCATAGAGCGCGGCGTGGAGCAGCAGCGTGTTGTCGTAGGCCAGTCGGAGGTCGGGGTCGAGGCCGGCCGAGAGCAGGATGGCCAAGGCGTCGTCGCGTCCGGCGCGGATCGCGTGCTCTAGCGCGTCGCGTGCTTGGCGACCGTTGGGGTCCAGGCCCTGGTCGAGGTGGCGTTGAATGCTCTTGCAGTCTCCCAT
>JAADHA010000121.1 GCA_013152105.1 Oligoflexia bacterium
TCCACCGCGCGGACGAACTGGTAGAAGCCTTCTCTCATGGCATGAAGCAGCGTCTGGTCCTGTCGGCGGCCCTGCTGCACCAGCCCCCGCTGCTCATCGTGGACGAACCCATGGTCGGTCTGGATCCCCACGGCGCCCGCCGAATCAAGGACCGCTTTCGCGAGCTGGCGGCCCAGGGTCGCACCGTCTTCCTGTCAACCCACTCCCTGGATGTCGCGCAAGAGGTCTGCGATCGCGTGGGCATCCTCTACGGCGGCCGCCTGGTCGCTCTCGGCACCATCGCAGAGCTGCTGGAGGGCGACCGAGGGGCTGACCTCGAAGCCGTGTTCATGGCGATCACCGAAGAAGAGAGCCGGGCCCAGGGCTCGCCCCTGACCGGCCTCCGCACCCCGCAAGGATCCGCATGAGCCGCTCCCCTTCATCTCCCCTCTCGGCGGCCACCCTCGCCGGTCTCACCTTCGTCGGCGTCCTGTCTTCCGGCTGCCTGGGCGGCCACAAAGCCACCCGACAAGAAGGCCACTACGACGTGGGTAGTCCCGGTGAAGCCTGGATAATAGTCAGGCCCGGCGGCGCGGACCATGCCTGGGTTCATGACGGAATCTCGGCTTCGATCTACACCGACAGCAACTGCGCGACGCGCTTCGACGACCGCCCCCTGGACCGGCTGGCCGATTCGGTGGTCTTCGGGATCGCCACATCCAAGCCCCTGCGCGACGAGACCCGCACCATCGACGGTCGGGACGCGCTGATCCGCGTGGTCGACGGCAATTTGGACGGCGTCGTGGTGCGGATCGCCGCCACCGTGCTCAAAAAAGACGACTGCGTCTACGACCTGCTCTACATCGCGCCACCCGCGACCTTCGACACCGGATGGGACAGCTACGAAGCCGTCCTGGCCGGCTTCGCGACGCGGGGCGGCTAAGTGCTCGGCGCCTTCTTCCAGTCCATGGGTGAGATCGTTGTCCTCACCAGCCAAGCCACGCGCGAGCTGTTCCGGCCCCCTTGGGAGATCAAGCTGTGGATCGCCCAGCTCGACCAGGGTGGCGTCCAAAGCTGGTCGATCACCTTCCTCACCGCGATCTTCACCGGCATGGTCATGGCCAGCCAGTTTGCCATCGGTCTGGAGCCCTTCGGCGCCAGCCTGTACACCGGCAAGCTGGTCGCGCTGGGCATCGTCCGCGAGCTGGGTCCTGTGCTGACCGCGCTGTTGGTGGGGGGCCGCGTCGGCGCCGGCTTCACGGCCGAGCTGGGCAGCATGGCGGTGACCGAGCAGATCGATGCCATCCGAGCGCTCGGCGCGAACCCGATCCGCAAGCTGGTGCTGCCCCGACTGCTCGCCATGGTCCTGGCCCTGCCCCTGCTGACCGTGATGGCGGACCTGGTCGGCTGTGCCGGCGGCATCTTCATCACGATGGCCGAGGTCGGGATCACCTTCCGCTTCGGTGTCGAGCAGATGGTCGAGACCATCGGCGTGGCTGACCTGCTGCACGGCATCGGAAAGAGCGCCTTCTTCGGCTACTTCATCGCGATCATCGCCTGCTGGGTGGGCATGAACACCCGCGGCGGCACCGAAGGCGTTGGCCGGGCCACCACCCGCACCGTCGTCTGGACCAGCATCACCATCCTGGTCAGCGACTTCTTCCTGACCCCGCCTCTTCCTGGCCATCTACGGCTGAGCCCCCGCTTCGCTTCGCATCTCCGCTTCGCTCCGCATCTCCCAAGAGCACCGTGTCCGACCCCACCCCAGTCCAGCCCGAAGCCTTCTCGGAAGACGCGCCCACCCGCACAGATGCCAGGGGCGTGCCCGGCGAAGTGATCTGCCGGTTCACCGATGTCCAAAAAGCCTTCGGCAGCAACGTCGTCTACGACGGCCTGAACCTGGAGATCCGGCGCGGCGAGACCCTCACCATCATCGGCGGCTCCGGCCAGGGAAAAAGCGTCTGCCTCAAGATGCTGATCGGCCTGCTCAAGGCCGACGGCGGCAGCATCACCGCCTTCGGTCAAGAGGTCACGGGCATGACCGAGACGCAGCTCATCGATGTGCGCAGCCGGGTCGCCATGCTGTTCCAGGGCGGCGCCCTCTTCGACTCCATGACCGTGGCCGAGAACATCAAGTATCCGCTGGTCGAGCACGCGTGGGGCACACCGGCCGAGATGGATGATCGCGTCACCGAGGTGCTGGAGCTGGTGGACATGCCCGGCGTCGAGCAGCGCAAGCCCAGTGAGCTCTCCGGCGGCATGAAGAAGCGCGTGGCGCTGGCCCGCACCATCGCCATGCAGCCCGAGGTGATCCTCTACGACGAACCCACCACCGGTCTCGACCCGATCACCATCCGCCGGATCAACGGCCTCATCCTGCGCCTGCAAGAACGCCTGGGCGTCACCAGCGTCGTGGTCACGCACGACATGGACACGGTCTTCACGGTCACCGACCGGCTGGCCCTGGTCTACAAGAAGCACATCGCCTTCACCGGCACCCCAGATGAAGCCAAGAACTGCGATATGCGGTATCTGCGCGAGTTCGTGAAGGGCGGCATGGGGACGCTGGACGAGGACTTGGACTGAAGCGGGGTGGCGGCGGGTAAAACAGAGTCTCGTCTTCCTTGCGCAAACACGACCACCGCGGGCGTCGCCCCCCAGACCGGAGCTGTCCACGCCACTGATCATTCTGCCTTGGTCGGGATCGCCACTATCTCGTCCTTCGTGAACCACTCTGACCCCTCTGCTTGCTGCGCGGCTTTTCCGGGATCTGCGCTCCAGAGCACCACCGCGAGGCTATCTCTCGCCCGGCTGCACGCCACGTAGAACAGGCGCAAGGTTCGATCGATGGTGGTCTCCTTGCCGTCTTGCTCGTTCTTCAAGTCGTTCGACGACAGGTCCTTCGCCCTAAACAGCTTGTCGTAGGAGAACAGCCGCCCCACGGCCTCGCTGTCGTCCAGCACCACCAGGACGCGCGGGTATTCGGAGCCCTTCACCCCCTGGTGGGTCACGAAGGCAGCCTCGGAACTGATGTACTGCCGATAGGATGCGTACTCGGACCACCGGGTTTGCATCGCCGCCACCAGCGCGCAAAGCCGCGCGCTCTGCTTGCCGTCCGGGGGCTCTGCATCCGGGTCGATGTCATGGTCAACCCACTCAAGAAGGTGCTCGTGCAGCTCGAACAGTCCACTTCTGCGCACCTCCCGCACTATTTCTCCGAGCTGCGGATCGGCTTCGTCAGCCCACAAGGCATGCAGACCCTCGACCGCCTCTTCCAACTGGTTGAGCTGCAGCCGCTGTTCATCAGCCGAGCCTCCGTTTGGCGGTCCCTCGGCAGAAAGCGCTGGCGACTTGTGCAAGAGCAGCGTCATGACGGCGTGGTTGTCCAAGCTCCCGTCGCCACGCAGGGCGGCTCGCATCGGAGCAACGGCATCGCGCAAGACCGCCAGAACCGAGAGGTCTCCCTCCCTGAGCGCAAGTCGATAGCCACTGTATCCATGAAGCGCGGACCAGAAGGTGACGAACCCACCCCGCAGGGCAGCCATGCGATGTTCCAGCACCAGCGACTGGTAGCCCTCTCCGTGGCATGTCCATTCGGTGTCGCCCGTAGCCGCGGCCATCTGCTCGGCGCACCATCGTTCCCGAAGCGGCTTGTCTGTCTCGCTCCCCGCACCCACAAACAACCGCACCACGCCGCCCGAGTGCTTGGCGCGTGACTGCTGCCGCCCATCATCTCCAGACTCGGTACGACCCGCGAGTTGTGCCTCCCACACGCGATTTATCAGCGCAACGATGCGCCCTTCACTGCGGTGGTTCATCCGCAGTCGCGGCGTGGCCCAGTCCTCCGGGACGTTGTGGGCGAGATCTGGCTCGCCGTCCAGGTACACGCGTTGGCGGTGATCCCCCAGCAGCCCAAGCGCCATG
>JAADHA010000391.1:0-898 GCA_013152105.1 Oligoflexia bacterium
TCAGGTGCTTGTGGACGATCTCCCCCATGTTTCCGTCGAATGGCAGGCGACCGGTGAGCAGCTCATAGACGGTGCACCCCAAGGCGTAAATGTCGACGGGCGGATCGAAGTTGCCAGAGAACACCTCGGGCGCGGCGTAGGCCAGGCTGGCTGTGGAGGTCGCGCGGGCCGTCGCGGTCAACGCCCGGGCCGTGCCCACGTCCCCGAGGTTGGGCACCCCCCTGACGAACAGGATGTTGGCGGGCTTCACGTCCCGGTGTATCCAGCCCTGTTCGTGCAGATGTCCCAGCGCGATGGCGATCGATCGGACGATCTCGCGAACCTCGGCGGTTGGCATGCCGTCGGGCCACTCACGCAAGCGTGCGGCGGCATCGCCACCATCTGCGAGCTCGGTCACCAGGCACACGTCGCCGTCGTCCTCCACGACGGCGCGGTAGCCGAGGATGTGGGGATGAGAGAGGCCTGCAAGCAACGAGACTTCCTTGCGGTCGACCTCGGAGGTGAAGATCTTCACGGCGACCGTGGCGACGGGCTCCCCGGCCAACAGCTCTTCGGCGCGCCAGACAACACTGAAGCTGCCTCGACCGAGGCGGTCCTTGAGCCGGTAGCGGCCCCCGATGATGCGACCAGTGGACATGACTACCCCTGCTTGCGTGATGCGGACGGAGCGCCGGACGGCAGCGCGTTGGCGTTTCGCTGCTCCCTGTTCGGATCCTTGGATTCCCAGAACAAGTCACCCGCCTGGATGCCGAAACGCTCGGCGAGGTCGGCGTGTAGGCTCTCGAGGCGCGCCTCGGTCTCGTCACAGCTCGTATACGAGAGTCCGTCGGAGCCGCGCTCCGTGATGCGATCAGTCCCATCCACGTCGTAGAACACATGGCCTTCGAGCGGCACGTTG
>JAADHA010000391.1:985-3269 GCA_013152105.1 Oligoflexia bacterium
CCTGTTCGCGCAGCCCGTCCTGGAGGGCGGAGACGACGTAGGCACGCCTCTCCTCGGCGAGTTGCCGATCCTGGGCGTGGGCCAGGGCATCGTCGAGCCGCTGGCCGAGCGCCCGGGCCAGGGCCGTGGGGTCAGGAGCGCCCCCCAGGTCCTCGATGGCTGCCTCGACGGCGGTCACCTCGTCCTGCGACCAGGCCATCGCAACGTCGTCCGCTCGGATGCCTTCGACGCGCGCGCGGAGTGCAGTCGCTTCTGCGATGGCCTGCCCGTTGCGCACTGCCGTTTCCGAGTTCGCGGCCTGCGCCAACCGTTGCGCCTCCGCTGCCGCCTCCTGGGCCAGTTCGTCCCTTGCTGCCTCGAGCGCGACGGCGCGGCTGCGGACATTTTCGCGAAGTGCAGCGATGCTCGTCGCAATGGCCCGCACCGCAGCCAACGACCGCGCGACTGCTTCCGGACTGTCTCCGGCCCCAGCCTGGGCGGCGTCGATCTGGGATTCCACGTGCAGGACGGTGACGGGGTTGCACGTCGCCTGCACCTCGCTTCGGAGCGTTGCGAGCGCACCTCTCAGTTGGCTGGCCTCGGCTTCGAGAGTCGCCCGGAGCTCAGCGGCGAGCGCGAGGCGAGCGCGGCGTTCTGCCTCTTCTCGGCGTCGGCGCTCCTCTTCGGCGCGGAGGCGCCGTTCTTCGACGAGGCGCCGCTCCTCCGCCTCCCTCATCCTGATCTCGGCGATGGTCGGTGATCCGCTCATGCCCACACTCCTCCGCTTGCCGACAGGACAAGTCCCCTTACCTCCGCCGTGCGACGGAGGCTGGAAACGAATCCTACCGGAGGCACCCCCGCCCAGAGCAGCCTGCCCTGGTCATCCAGGCGGATCTCCACACCTACGCCCGGTCCGTCGAGGTCGCCGGCCAGGCACTGGTATCGGTGCGAAAGCACGTGGATGCGCTGGTTGGATGACCCGCGCCAGAGGAGATCTGCCTGCCGAGTCTGGTCGAACGGGCCGTCCACCAGCAAGTCCGCCTCTTCCAGGAGCGCGGCGACTGCGGGGGCCTGGCTACCGACCAGATCAGCGTAGACGTGGCCGGAATAGATCATGACGCTGCGTCCCGCTGATCGGAGGGCGCGAGCGATCGGCGCGAGCGCCTCGGCCTGTTCGAACGGCTCTCCGCCGGAGATGGTGATGCCTTCGTCTTCTGTGTCCTGGATCCGCGCGACGAGTTCTTCTGGGGTGATCGCCAAGACCGGCCCGTCGTCGAGGATTGGTGCGGCGATGCAGCCAGTGCATCGCCGCGAGCACCCACGGACCCATAGGACCGTGCGCGATCCCGGGCCGAGGGTTCGGCAGCCGTGGACGATGTGGGCGACTTGGAGGAGGGGCATGACGCGGGTGGGGCTCGGCTGGGTCACTCCTCGGCTCCGTCCGGCCCAGGACGAGCCTTGCGAACCTGAGACGGCAGGCGGTCCGGCTCGAGTCCCCGGAGGGTGCGTACCTCAGCGAACAGCTGGTCCACACCTTCGAATTTATCGAGCGCCTCTGCCAACTGCTGCTCGGCGTTTTCGCATGGCTCCGACCGGGCACAGACCTGTAGCTGAAACGTTCCCCTCACGCCGCAATCGCCTCGCTCTTCGGCATCGCAGGGGTGGCCGCTCTTATGACCGGGGCCCGGCGTTGACCACCGGGACGGCCGCTCGGGGACGCGTTCCAGGCGCTGACGGTGCCCTCGTCGAACCAGACGGTGATGTCGCCGCGCTTCTTGAGCGCGGCCTCGCATGCCGCCCAGTTCTTCACTCGGTATTTCGTCTTGTACTTCGGCGTCACCTTACTCTTCGTCCGGGCGGCCATGATCGAACCTCCTCGTGCATCGGTTCTCGAAGAGCAGGATCTCCTTGACTCGGTGGTGACGTCAAGCTGGGCGGAGTGCGCTTGTCAACCACCATCCATCCAGAAACCTCGAACATTCGCCTGGCGTCGAGCTGATGTGAGGGGTGAGACCACCGCGGCTGGCCTGCCGCCTTCCGGTGCGCGCAGGGGGTCCATTGGGCGAATCCGCTCCGGCGCAAGCGTCCAACAGCGGTGGCTTCAGTCGATCACGATGCCCTTGGCGAAGAGGAAGCGGCTGGCTGCGAGTCGCTGCTTGTGGGGGATGGCGAAGGTGGCCTGGATGCGTCGAGAGGCGATGCGGAGGAGGGTGCGGTGTTGGTCGGGCTCGTCGTCGGAGATGACGTCAGCGGTCGCGAGCAGCCAGAAGGTGCGGTCGATGCCGCGTGGTGAGGCGAGGGCCTT
>JAADHA010000359.1 GCA_013152105.1 Oligoflexia bacterium
CCAGCAGCGCGACCGTCGACTTGAGCGTTCCGGCCTTGGAAAAGCCGACACCCTGGTGCCACCACAGCCCCGCATCGTCGAAGTCTGGAATGTTTGCGAGCGTGTAGTAGCGCCCGGCGTGGGTGTAGCTGGAGAGATAGCCGGTCTTCTTGAGCCGACGAAACACTGTCATCCGAGACGTCGTGCCAAGGGCGTCGAAGAGCGCATGAATGTCGTGGACCGGGTGCCGGCCGAACAGCTTCGCAACGGACTTTGTAGCGGGGATTGGTGATGGCATCGCGGGCCTCGGTACCGTTGGGACTTACTCGGAAGCTTTACATCCCACGTGTACTATTCCGGATGGTGGCGGTCCATTCGCCCCGTCCAGTTCTCGACTACTTGCATGGCTCCGCCGACGAAACCTACAAACGGGTACATCTATGACTTGCGAATTAACTAATATCAAGCAGTTGGAACACCCAACCGCATCCTGACGCCGTAGAAAGAAGAGCTTGCAGACTTCAGTGAATATGCCATGAGTACCTCACGATTGAAGACTCGATCTGGGCTGCTTGATGCGCGGTCGTTCAGGTTCCATTAACGTTCTGTGTTGGCCGGCCCGCAGTGGGGATGGCAGCCCCGACCCCAGTGCCGGGCAGGTTCCTCCAGAGAGTATCACATCGTCGCGGAGTCTATCCATTCCTCGTAGCCACGACGGCCGCCCATGCCGCATGCCCCTCGACCGCGGACGCGAAGCTGAAGGGTGAGGCTGCGGGAGACTACACCGGGTACTCGGTGTCCAGAGCGGGCACCGACGCCGGCCCACCGCTCGCCTCTCCAGCCCGCCACCAGCCATCTTGCGCGTGACGCCCATGGGTTGGCGCAAGCACACCGCGACTGCGACCCTGCCGGCTTACAACCGAATGCCACAGCCTGCACGCCTACTTCCTGCGCGGCGGCGACACGCGGCCCCGGGACGACGACCCGCCCCCCGCGCCTGCACCGCCACTTCCTGCGCCCCTTCCGCATGGACGAGTGGCTGGTCCCTCCCGCCAAGCGCCGGTCGCTGCCTCCTCGCCTCTCTCACCCGCCCGGGGCTGCGGGGGCGGCCTTGGGGGTGCGCCGCTTGCGGCCAGCGAGCAGCAGGGCGCCGACGCCCAGGATCGCGGCGACGCTGCTGCCGGTGAGGATGCCGACCTTGGCGGTGTCGAGCAGCACGGCCGAGTCGAAGGCCAGGGTGCCGACGAAGATGCTCATGGTGAAGCCGATGCCGCCGAGCAGGCCGATGCCGACGATGTGGCCCCAGTTCGCGCCCTCAGGCAGCTCGGCCAGCCCCAGGCGGACCGCGGCGAAGCTGGCCAGGGGGATGCCGATCGCCTTGCCGGCGATCAGGCCGAGGGTGACGCCTAGGGCGAGGGGGTGCAGCGGGTTCAGGTCGGCGCCGACGACCTGCACGCCGGCGTTGGCCAGGGCGAAGAGCGGCAGCACGCCCCAGGAGATCCAGGGGTGCAGGGTGTGTTCGAGGTGGACGAGGGGGCTGTGGTCGTCGTCTTCGCGGCCGTGCAAGGGGATGGCCATGGCCAGGATGACGCCGGCGATGGTGGCGTGGATCCCGCTGTTGAGGATGGCCAGCCACAGGGCGGCGCCGACTAATAGGTAGACGCCGAGGTTCTTGACGCCGCGACGGTTGAGCAGCGCCAGCAGGCCGGCGAGGGCGGCGGCGAGGCCAAAGGCCGCGGCGTTGAAGCCGTGCGAGTAGAAGAGGGCGATGACGATGACCGCGCCGATGTCGTCGGCGACGGCGAAGGCGGCAAGCAAGACCTTCAGCGACAGCGGCACGCGCTTGCCCAGCAGCGCGAGCACGCCCAGCGCAAACGCGATGTCGGTGGCCATGGGGATGGCCCAGCCGGGCTGGCCCTCGCCGCCGAAGTTGAGGGCGGTGAAGATGACGGCGGGCAGGATCATGCCCCCGACCGCCGCGGCGACGGGCAAGGCGGCCTTGCGGAAGGTGGAGAGCGCGCCGTGGGCGATCTCCCGCTTGACCTCCAGCCCGACCAGCAGAAAGAAGAGGGCCATCAGGCCGTCGTTGATCCACAGCAACAGGGGCTTGTGCAGCTCGGCCTCGCCGATACCGACCCGGACGGGTACCGACAGGAATGCCTCGTAGCTTGCCGAGAAGCTGGAATTCGCCCAGGCGAAACCGAGCGCGGCAGCGGTCATCAGGGCGAGGCCGGGCGCTGCGGGGCTGCGGAGCACGCCGATGCCGCCGAGGGGGCCGGTGCGCGGACGGGGGGCGGGTGCGGTCAAGCAAGCTCCTGGGGGAATGGGGGCAGGCAGCTTTGGATGAATAGGCGCTTGGAGTGTTCGGACAATCAGATAATCAGCAAGCTATGGTTCGTGCATACCGAAGAGTAGCGTTCCCATGGCCCTCGACTGGCTGAACTACCACCACCTCCACTACTTCTGGGTGACCGCCCGCGAAGGCTCCTTGACCCGCGCCGCCGGCCTGCTCCGCCTGGCACCCTCGACCGTCAGCGCCCAGATCAAGCAGCTCGAAGACAGCCTGGACAGCCCGCTCTTCGAGCGGCGCGGGCGCGGCCTGGTGCTCACGCCGACCGGCCGGCTGGTCGCCGACTACGCCGACGAGATCTTCGCCCTGGGTAGAGAGCTGACCGACACCGTGCGCCACGGCGGGGCCAGCGGACGCCCGCTGCTTCTGCGGGTCGGCGCGGTGAGCATCCTGGACAAGCTGGTGGTGCACCGCCTGCTGGCCCCGGCCCTGCGCGTCGACGACCAGCCTGTCCGCCTGGTCTGCGTGGAAGACGACGCCGACGTGCTGGTCGACCAGCTCTCCCGCCGGCATCTGGACCTCGTGTTGACCGACGCGCCGGTAGCCCGGGCCCGCGATCTCGGCGTCGACAGCCACCTGCTCGGCACCTGCGGCGTCGCGGTCTTCAGCACGCCTCGCCTCGCGGCGCAGCACCCCGGCGACTTCCCCGGCCGGCTGCGCGGCGCCCCCTTCCTGCTGCCCGGCGTGGGCACGACGCTGCGGGTGCTGATCGAGCAGTGGTTCCAGGCGACCGGTGTCGAACCTGCCGTGGCCGCCGAGTTCAGCGACAGCGCGCTGATGAATGCCTTCGGGCGGGAGGGCGTGGGTTTCTTCGTGGTCCCCGACCTGATCAGCCCCGACCTGGGTGCCGGCGATGGGCTCGTCGAGCTTGGCACGCTGCCCGGCGTGGTCGAGCGCTTCATCGCCCTGACCCCGGCACGCCAGCGCGCCCACCCGGCGGTCGACGCCATCGTGGCCGCGGCCCGCGCACGGCTGGGGTGATTGGTGGCAGTCCGCGGGGATGGACTCCACCGCCACCGGGATGCAAAGGCATTGCCGTCACTGTCGCCGGCCCTGCTTGATCAGCCCTCGCCCTGCTGCATGCGGGCCATGCGTCGGCGGGCCCGCGCGCGGAAGGCTTCGAAGCGAGCGGGCTCGTCGGCTTCGACCTGGAGCGGGTCACCGGTGATCGGATGTCGCAGGCGTAGCTCCAGGGCGGCGAGGAACAGCCCGGCGCCGCGCAGCAGCGGCCCCTCGGGGGTGTAGAGGTCGTCGCCCAGCACGGGGTGACCGAGCAGGGCTGCGTGCTGGCGGAGCTGGTGCTTGCGGCCGGTCCGGGGCCACAGGTCGACGGTGGTGGCGAAGCCGGTCATCGGGGCGGGGGTGATCTCGACCGTGCGCCAGCGACTGGCGGCGTCGCGCCCGTCCACGGGCTCCTCGACCAGCCCCTCGCCATCGAGGCGACCGCGGAGCAGCGCCCGGTAGCGCTTTTCGACGCGGCGTTGTTGAAAGGCACGACCCAACGCGACGTTGGCGGCGTGGGTCTTGGCGCAGATCACCAGCCCCTGGGTGCGGGCGTCCAGGCGGTGTACCGGGTGGGGGCGGGCCATGGCGTCGGGCTGCGGCGACGGCTGGAGGTTGGCGAGGAGCGCGGCCTGCAGCGTCTTGGCCCGGTTGCCGCTGGTGACCAGGCCGGCGGGCTTGTAGACCACGGCGAGGTGGGCGTCTTCGAAGACCACCCGCAGCGGCAGCGCGATCTGGTGGCCGGCGTGGTCGGGCAGGTCGAGGACCAGCTCGTCGCCGGGGTGGACGGTGGTCATGGGTTCGACGGGCTCGCCGTTGACCCGGACCCGGCCCTTGCGGGCCAGCTTGCGCACCTGGCTCTTGCTGGCGAGTACGTCGAAGAGGGCGAGGGCGACACGGTCGAGGCGCTCGGGGGCGTGATCGGCCGTGGCGGTGCCGACGAGGCGAGGCATGGCTGCGCCTATGACGGCGGGTCGGGCGATGCGATGCCGACAGCCTGCTGCGCGCCCTGGGCGCCCCCCAGGTCCCCTGAATTCTGAAGGTGGGCAGGTCAGCCCCCCTCGATCCTGAACGATCTGGCCCCTGCGGCCCGGCGCGAGGGCGTAAGTAGCTGTTTCTTGGTTGGGCGATTGGGCGGATCGGGCAGATCGGGCCAAAACATTCAGGAATGG
>JAADHA010000539.1 GCA_013152105.1 Oligoflexia bacterium
ACCCGGCCCACCCACCTCGCCGAACCCGAACAGATCGCCGCCGACCCGACCGCCCGCAGCTTGGTCGAACAGTCGGATGCGCGTGGGCCGAACCGCTGGATCGCGGTCGTCCCCGACCAGCCGCTGCCTTTCGACGCCACCGTCGACGTGCTGCTTCCCGCCGGCGCTCCCTCGGCCGAGGGCCCCCGGACGACGGCGGGCGACCAGGGCTTCAGCTTCCGAACCTACGGTGCGCTCCGAATGGTGGACAGTCGCTGCGGCTACCGCGACCGCTGCCAACCCGACGACGCCATCCAGATCGACTTCAGCAACGAACTGGACGGCGACGCCTTTCAGCTCGACATGGTGGACGTGCAGCCCAAGATCCCTGGCGCCCAGATCTACGTGTCGGGAAGCCGGCTCTACGTGGTCGGCCCCAAGGACGAACGGACCACCTACACCGTCACGGTCGACGGGCAGCTCCTGGACACCTGGGGCCAGGCGCTCGGCGACGATGTCGTGGTCAAGAAGCGGACCGGCGACCGCGAAGCACCGGCTCCCGGGTTGTTCTCGCCAGGACCCGATCTGCGGGTGCTCGATCCACTGGGCCGGCCCGTGCTCGCGGTGTACTCGGTCGCCCTGGACGCGCTGCGCCTGCGCGTCCAGCGGGTCAGCCCCGACGACTGGGCCGACTTCGTCGCCTGGCGCCAGCACCGCGGCTGGTATCGCACCGACGTGGATCTGCCCCCACCTCCTGGCGATGCCCTGGTCGACCGCACCGTGCAGGTGGATGGCTCGGGCACCAGGATGGTGCAGACCGATATCGACCTCAGCGAGTGGCTGGGCGACACGCCGGGACAGCTCCTGGTCTGGGTGGAACCGGTCCACGCCGTCGACTCCTGGCGCCGCGCCGCCGTGGTGGTCTGGGTGCAGCGCACGGGGCTGGGCCTCACCGCCATCGCCGATCCGCAGCAACTCACGGCCTGGGTGACGGACCTCGCCGACGGCACACCCGTGCCAGACGCGACCGTGCAGCTACTGCCTGGTGGCAAGCCGGCGACCACCGCGACCGATGGCCTGACTCGCCTCGCCCTTCCCGATGACGCTTCGACCCCGCAGATCCTGGTGGCCCGACGGGGCGATGACGTCGCGCTGCTCTCGCCCAACGGCACCAGCGAAGACAGCCCCTGGCTTCGAAGCGATCCCGGTGCCAGGCTGGCCTGGTACGTCTTCGACGATCGCAACCTGTACAAGCCGGGCGAGACCGTGCGGGTGAAGGGCTGGTTGCGGGTCGTGGACCAGGGTCTTGGTGGTGATGTCCAGTCCCTGAGCGGCCCCGCGCTCGGCGGCCGGGCACCGACCAGCGTGGACTGGGTGCTCACGGACGCCCGTCGGTCCGAGATCGCCCGCGGCACCGCGGTCCTCTCGGCGCTGGGTGGCTTCGACCTGAAGCTGGCGCTGCCCGACGATATCAACCTGGGCACCGCCACCATCCAGCTCACGACGGCAGCGCCAGGGGTCAGCGGTACGGACTCCAATCTGCACTTCGACGTGCAGGAATTCCGGCGCCCCGAATTCGAAGTACAGGCCAACGCCAGCCCCGGCCCCTACGTGCTGGGCGACACCGCGACGGCCACCGTGACGGCGGCCTTCTACGCCGGCGGCGGGCTGCCGGGCGCCGACGTGCGCTGGTCGATCCAACCCTCGTGGGCGACCTACACCCCGCCCAACCAGTCCGACTGGCACTTCGGCCACTGGGTGCCCTGGTGGGCCGACGCCTGGTGGGGCTTCGAACCCGAACCCCCCCTGGAAGGCCCCGACGCCTTGCAAGCCCAGACCGACGCCACCGGCGCCCACCACGTCGACATCCGGCTGGCCGGCATCGAACAGCCCCGACCGGTCAAGCTGGTCGCCGAAGCCCTCGTCACCGACGTCAACCGCCAGGCCTGGGCCGCGTCCACCTCGCTGCTCGTCCATCCCGCCGATGTCTACGTCGGCCTGCGCACCGCCCGGCCCTTCTACGAAGCCGGCAAGCCCGTGGACGTCGACGCCCTGGTGGTGGACATCGACGGTCACCCCGTGGCCGGTCGTACCGTCGATCTGCGCTGGTGGACCAGACGCTGGACTCGCGACAAGAAGGGAAACTGGACCGAACTCGAAGACCAGGTCCAGACCTGCCAGAGAACCAGCAACGGGCCCACGGACGACCCGTGGACCGCCGACCCGACGACCTGCCGCTTCAAGCCCGACGCTGGTGGGCGCATCCGCGCGGATGTCACCGACGCCGCCGGGCGCCGCAACGAGACCGAGATCACGGTCTGGGTGGCCGGCGACCAGGGCGATCACCCGCGGGATCGCAACCTCATGCAGGAAACGGCGATCCTGATCCCCGACAAGGACAGCTACCAGCCTGGTGACACCGCGACGATCCTGGTGCAGGCCCCCTTCCCTGACGCGCACGGCGTGTGGACGGTGCAGCGCAACGGCATCGAACAGGCCACGGCCTTTGCGCTCGATGGTGACACGGCCAGACTCCAGGTCCCCATCACCGATGCCCACGTTCCCAACCTCACCGTCGCGGTGGACCTGGTCGGCCAGGCCGCGCGCCCCGACGACGACGGGGCACCCCGTGCGGATCTACCCCCTCGGCCCGCGTTCGCGTCTGGCCGGCTGGTCTTGCCGGTCCCGCCGCTGAGCCGCAGCCTGGATGTGCGGGTGACCCCCGCCGCGGAAGGCGTACAGCCGGGCGCGCACACCAGCCTGGACATCGCCGTCAGCGATGCCTCGGGCCAGCCCGCGGTGGACGCTGAGATCGCGGTCGTGGTCGTGGACGAGTCCGTCCTGGCGCTCACCGACTACCACATCCCCAACCCGCTCGACACCTTCTACCGGCAGCGCAGCGCCGGTGCTCGCAGCGATGATCTGCGGACGTGGATCTGGCTGGACGACCCGGCCGCCATCGGCGGCATGGGCGGCGGCGCCAGCCGTGAGGGCGACCTCGAAGAGAAGCTCCGCTCGATCGGCTACGCGGCGGACAGCGCGCCCGAGGACGACATGACCGGCGCCATGCCTCCGGCCATGCTGAAGAGAACCTTGGCCAGGGAAGCCCCCCAAACCGCCTCCGCCCCCGCCCCCGTCCAGCCATCGGGTCCGGCCATCGAAGTGCGCAGCGACTTCCGCGCCCTCGCCCTGTTCCTGCCGGCCGGCCAGGCCGGTCCCGACGGGCACTTCCATGTTCCCCTCGATCTGCCCGACAGCCTCACCCGCTACCGTGTCACCGCCGTGGCCGTTCAAGGCGGCAAGCGCTTCGG
>JAADHA010000308.1:0-13612 GCA_013152105.1 Oligoflexia bacterium
GGCATCCGCTGGGTCATCGGAGTGAAGTTGCACGGGAGCCAGGCGGATTGGCGCCGGTATCCGAGCTGGCTGACTCCAGGCCAACCAACCAAAGCCACCCATCAGGACCGCCCCACCGACCAGCCCGAAGAGAAAGAGCGAGGGCAGCACCGAGCGGCGCCGGACCGGGGCCGGAACCGGGGCCGGAACCGGGGCCGGAACCGGGGCCTCGGCCAGCGAGTCCCGCGATGCTGTAGCGGTCTCACTGGTCGGCGTGGGAGTCGGCGTGGGAGTCGGCGTCGGCGAGCTGCCCCCGCCGCTACTGGCCTGCCCTGGGGGGTCCACCTGGGCAGCGGACACTGCTTCCGAGGGCGCTGCTTCCGAGGGCACTGCTTCCGAGGATGCGCCCCGGTCCAGCTCGCGTCGTTGTTCGCTTGTGTCGGGGTCGCCGAGACGGTGTGTTCCGGCGCACGGACCGAGGCGACATCGGGTTCGTGGTCGGCCAGCAGCGAACCCAGCAGCCCGTCGAGTTGGTCGACCGTACACCGACGGCCAGGCTGGGGATCCATGCAGACTTCGAGGATCAGGTTCAGACGCCGCACGTCTTCTTGTTCGTCCTGGGGGCGCACGACCTTGGGCGGCAGCGAGTCCACCAGAAGCTGGTAGGTGTCCGCCGGGTCCAGGCGATCAGCGAAGCGCACCACCGACAAGACCATGGTGCAGAAGTACAACAACGCGCCCACACCGTAGACATCGGCCGCTGGTGCTGGCATGCCGCCGATAAATTGCTCGGGAGCGGCGTACTGGGGCGTGCCCACGAAGGCCCCGACCCGGGTCACGCTGCTCATCGCGCCTTGGACCTTGGCGATGCCAAAGTCGGCGACGCGCACAACCGCGTCTTCGTCTGCCCCAACGATCCGCGCCAGAAGGACATTCTCGGGCTTTAGATCGCGATGGATCACGCCCATGCGATGGGCCTTGTCCAGCGCCCAGCAGATCTGGCGACACACCTGGGCACTGCGACGCACGGACAGGCTGCCGACCCGCTTGATGTGGTCGAGCAGGCTGCCGCCCGGTTCAAAGCGCGTCACCAGGTAGGGACTGTGCCCGGCCCGATGAACAAAACCCAGGTACTGCACGATGTTGGGGTGGTCCAGTTCCTGGATCACCTGTGCTTCGGTCGCCAGGCGCCGGAGATAGGAGCCCTGGTCCCGGGACGCAAAGAGCACCTTGATCGCCAGACGTGGGCCGATCTCCTCGCCGCTGCCATCGACCTCGCGGGCCAGGTAGGTGACCCCTGCTCCGCCCAGGGCCAGCAGACTGTGGATCTTGTAGTGTCGGTCGAACACATCGCCGGGACCGTACATGCTACCCCAGCCCGCCTCGGGACGCGGGCTGCGGCAGGCCAGGTTGGGGCAGCGATCATGGTCCTGCTCAAAGGTCGACAGGCAGCGACTGCAATAGCGCGTGGACGAGCTGATCTGAGTCACGGTGCTAAGCCCCTTCCAGAAAACGCTGCAAGGGCATCAGGCAGAAGCCCCGCCGGGAAGCGGTCTCCCAGTCGACTCGATACACATCGAGCCCACGGGTCGATGCACCGGTGTCCAGGCTGTAGCCACACCCGGTCCAGCCCTTGCGGTGCCCCTTCGTGGGGCCGCTGTGGTCTTCGGCACAGACTGAGACGCCCGCTTGGAGATCCCCGGGCGGGGCGTCCTCGATCGGGCGGCACAGCCAATCCGCGTCCACATCGAAGATGACGACCTGCCAGGCGCCGTCCTGCTGTCCCTTGGTCGGGCGGCGGCTAAGCATGCCGACCATCTGGAGCAGTCGGACGGGATCCGTGATGCCATGGGCCGCCGCACGCAGATCACCAACCCGCACGACCTCGAGGGTCGCCGACGCGCCCACGCGCCGACCCAGGGGTGCTATCCACGCTACCTGCAAGCTGCTGGGCACGGTAGCGACGTCCTTGCAGACCGAGGCGGCCGACGCCGTCCCCGATGCCACCAAGGTCGCGCCAGCCAGCGCAGCGGCGCTCAGGCCGCGCAGAGGCACCCCGAAGATCACTCACCCACCGAGTATTCCTTGGACAGGTCGAAGGTCGTGGTCCGCGAGGCGTTCGGACCGGTCCAGTACACGGTGCCCTTGACCCAGCCATCACCAGTGGGCGCTGCGCTGTCTTCGCGCCACTCGAAGTTACCGATCAGCGTGACCTTGGCGATCGCGCCAGATGCGACGGAGGTGCCAGGGCTCAGGCTGCTGGAGCCCAGATCGCGGTCCCCGACGCCGTAGCTGAAGTCAATCTTGTCGACGGTGACCGCGCCGCCGGCCAGGTCGTTGTTCAGGCGCAGGGTGTAGCGCATCTCGTTCGCTTCGCGGACGGTCGGCGTGCCGCGCCGGAGCATCTCAACCTTGCCGATGGTGACGGCGAACTTTTCTCCGGGAACGGCCGCCGCGGGCGTGGCCTTCTTGCCGCAGCCGGTAGTGGTGATGCTGGCGCCGCCAGCGAGAAGGCCGAGGGCCAGGGTCAGGATCATGGACTTGTTCATGGAGACTCCATGGGAGGTGAGGAGGCCGCGACCGGGAACGTCGCAGAACCGAGACTGTCAGGTTCGGCCCCGGGATTCCATATCCAGGGCGAGATCCCGATGCGCGATGCACCCCACGGTAGACAGCGCGGGCATCGGAGTGGGAGGCGAGAGAAAGCGCCGACGCAGCCCGTGCAGGCGCCGGACCGCGTCAATGGCGAGGTCGTCGTGGAGCTTGTCCGCTTCTTGCAGACGAACCAGGGATTCAAATGCCTGCCACTGCAGGTGCGGATCCGCGCAGCACAAGAACAGGTCCACCGTGGCGCGACAGGCCAGATCGAGCTGCATGTCCAAAGGGTAGCGGCCCCGCAGGGCCTTCATCTCGAGGTCATCGCTGACAACCACGCCGGTGTAGCCCAAGCGCTGCCGCAGCAGGCCCTGGATGATGGGTTGGGACATGGTGGCGGGAAGATCCACGTCCCAAGCCGGAAAGCGCACGTGCGCGGTCATGACCAGGGGCGCTCCGGCGGCGATCACCGCCCGAAAGGGGACCAGCTCGCAGTGGTCCAGATCGGGCGGCGGACGTTCGACCACCGGCAGATCGGTGTGGCTGTCCTGGCTGGTGTCACCGTGACCTGGAAAGTGCTTGGCACAACCAGCGATGCCCGCCTGTTCCAGCCCCTTCAAGAAGGCCACGCTGTGACGCGCCACCGCGTCGGGGTCGCTGGAGAAGGCGCGGTCCCCAATCACCGGGTTGGCGGGATTGCTGTCCACATCCGCGACCGGTGCCCAATCGATGTGAAAGCCCATGGCGCGCAGTTCGTCACCCATGGCACGGGCCAGCGCCTGGGTGCGGGCCACATCATCGGCATTGCCGACCACGCGAGCCCGAGGCCAGGCCGTCGCCTTCACCCGCTGCACGCGGCCGCCTTCTTGGTCGACCGAGATCAGCGCTGGGGTCTGGGCCGGTACCAGGCTGCGGAGCTGCTGGTTCAGTTCGCGGACCTGGGCCGGTTCTTCCACGTTTCGTGCGAACAGGATGAAGCCAGCCGGTCGAGCCTGGGCGCAGAATTCCCGCAGTTCGACTGGGGCATCCAAGCCACCAAAGCCCACGATCATGCGCTGCCCGGCCCGTCTCTTGCGGTCCGCCAGCGAGGTCTGCTCACCGATCGCCATTGCCGGGCGCCGCCCGGTCATTGGTCCGGTTCCCCGTGCTGCGCAAGCTCGATGAGCACCCCGCCCGCCGAGCGCGGGTGGACGAAGGCGACCCGAGATCCGTGGGCTCCGGCGAAGGGCTGGTCCGTCGTGAAGCGGTAGCCCCGTGACTTCAGGCGGGCCATATCACCATCGACATCGTCGGTGCGAAAGCAGATGTGGTGCAGCCCGCCGCCGTGCTTGTCCAACCAGGTCGCGATCGGCCCCTGTCCCTGGAGCGGGTGGACCAGCTCGATGCGGGTCCCGGACACGGGAAGAAACGCCGTGCTGGTCTGGGCCGAGGGCACATCCTGCGTGCCCTCCAGGGTCAAGCCCAGGTCATCCACGAAGCGCCGCAGCGCAGACTCGAGGTCCGGCACGGCGATGGCGACGTGATCGAGGGACAGGATCATGGTCCCGAACTAACACACCACCCCAGCGGTTCGACGCAAGCGGCCCGCGCTGTCCCCGCTACCTTTTCTGTCGGCCTTCGATAGCCAGCAAGAGCACGACCGCGGCGACGCCCATGCGCGGGTCCAGGGTGTCCGAGTCTGCGGCCTCGAGGTCGACATCGTAGGCGAGCTGGAAGGGGTTGAAGCGCTGCTTGACCGTGCCGACCTCTGCATCACCAATCGTGACCTTGAAGGTCTGGGGAATGATCGGCAGGAAGCGCCGCAGCAAGGCGAGCGCGCCACTGTCTTCCTTGACTGTGCCGATCTCGGTCCCAGCACCGTCCATGATCGTCCACTCGTCTCGGAACATGGACTTGAGCCCCTGCCGCTTCATCGCGCCGACGCCCTCGCCGCTCTTCTTGTCCGCGACATCGTAGGTGCCCGAAAAGTCACCGATGCCCCGGGCCTTGATTCCAAGGACCGCGTCCTTTTGTGCTTCGTCGCTGTAGACCGTGATCTCTTCCTTGAGCTTGAAGGCCTTCTGCTTGATGAAGAAGCGCAGATTGCCCTCGGGGCCATAGATCCTGAAGGCGTTGCCCAAAAAGGAAAAGAGAGCCTTCTTGGCCACATAGTGGCTGCTGTAGCGGGAGAGGGCGGTCGTCACAGTGCGCTCCGGAACAAAGTGCCATGCCTGTGTAGCGCACGGAAGCGGGCATGACACGCGCCGAATGCCTGAGAATGGCAACCACCTGTCGCAGGTAGAACCCAGTTGAGTGCGTGTCGAAGGAAATGCTCAGGCAGGATGACCGTAGGGGCTGAGGCAGAGGCAACGGCCCGACCAGCGGGCTACCGACCTCTGGCAGATCCACAATCGGCGCCTGGCACCATTCCCCTGCGCTCCCCCAAGCAAGACCCACCCCGGCTGACCATGTCCTCCGCAGTTCCACGCCCCCGCTGGCTGCCACGGTACGCGGCACTCGCACTGGCACTCGCACTCGCCCCGAGCGCTGGCTGTCAGGTCAGCACCGGCAACGCAGATGAAAAGGGCGACAAGAGCGACAAAGGCGACAAGAAAGACGGCGATGAGAGCGACCAGGAGACTCCTGATCGCCGCGTCCTGGTGGACTCCTACACCGTGGTGCGGGGCGACGTGGCCAGCCACCTGGTCACGACCGGCAGCCTGGAGTCCGAAGCCCAGGCGGACATCGTCCCCGAGACCAACGGCGTGGTCACCCAGATCCTGGTGGAAGAAGGCGACCCGGTCAAGCGCGGCCAGTTGCTCGCCGTGCTGTCCAACCCGACCCTGGAAGCGGGTGCGACCCGCGCAAAGCTGGAGCTCAGCCAGGCAGCCCGCGATGTCGAGACCGCGCGCTCACTCCACACCCGCGGCGCGATCTCCGACCAGGAACTGCGCACCGCCGAACAGACCTACAAGACGGCCCAGACCAGTGACCAGGAAGCCTCGCGAACGCGCGGCTTCACCCGCATCACCAGCCCCATCGAAGGCACGGTCAGCGTGCGGGACGTGCGCCTGGGCGAAGTGGCCGGCGGCGGGCGCACCTTCCAGATCGTGGATCTGGACCGCTTGCGAGTGGTCGTGCAGTTGCCCGAAAAGGACCTGGCACAGGTTCACGAAGGCCAGTCCGTGGTCCTGCAAGGGGCCTACGACGAAGACACCCAAGGCACCGGGACCGTCGCCCGAGTCAGCCCGGTGGTCGACCCCCAGAGCGGCACCGTGCGGGTGACGGTCGCCGTCGACCCCACCACCACCAGCCTGCGTCCCGGCCAGTTCGTCAAGGTTCGCATCGAAGTCGACCGCCACAAGGACGTGCTGACCATCCCGCGTCGCGCCCTGGTGTGGATCGATGGCGACCCTGTGGCCTGGACCGTCGTCGACGCCAAGCCGGACGAAGAAGACGCCGACAAAAAGGACGACAAGGACAACAAGGACGACAAGGACCAGGGCGCCGACGACGAGCCGGGCTTCTTCGCCAAGCTCATCAACAAGGCCAAGGACGCCGCTGCCGACGCCGACGCGAACGCGGACGCCGACAAGGACAAGAAGGACGAGCCTCCGCCCTGGCCCCTGCGCGAAGCCGAGCGGGCCGACCTGGAAGTCGGCTACCAGGATCCCGTCCTGGTCGAGGTCGACTCCGGCCTGACCGAAGGCGACATCGTCGTGACCGTGGGCAACCAGAATCTTCGCAACGGCACCCCGATCCGCCTGCCCGAGGACCCGGGCCCCGAGGCTGCCCGCAAGGACGCGGACGCCGAAGACGCGGATGGCAAGGACGCTGACAGCAAGGACGCTGACAGCAAGGACGCTGGGTGAACATCTTTCGTCTCGTGGTCAGCCGGCCAGTCGCCGTCTGGATGATCGCCATCGCGGCGGCCGTCTTCGGACTGGTCAGCTACCAGCGCCTGGCGCTGGACCTGATGCCGGACCTGTCCTACCCATCCGTCACGGTGCGGACCGAGGCCGAGGGCTACGCCCCCGAAGAGGTCGAGGGCCAGGTGAGCCGTCCGATCGAAGAGGCCCTGGCGACGACCGAGGGCCTGGTCGAGCTCGAGAGCCGCAGCCGGGCCAGCGCGTCCGATGTGGTGCTGGAGTTCACCTGGGGCACAGATATGGACCGTGCCGCGCAGGATGTGCGCGAGCGCTTGCAAACCACCTTCCTGGCCGACGACGTCGGCCGCCCCCTGATCCTGCGCTACGACCCAAGCCTGGACCCGATCCTGCGGATCAGCCTGTCCGCCGACAAGACGGCCGCGCCAAGCCTTCAAGACCCCGAAAAGGGCCTGCTGGCCCTGCGCGAGATCGCCGAACGCGAGCTGAAGCGCGATCTCGAGGCCATGGACGGCGTGGCGGCTGTGCGGGTCCGTGGGGGCCTCGAGCGCCAGGTGCTGGTCGAGGCTCACCAGACCTGGCTGGCGGCCCGCGGCGTCACGATGCAACAGCTCGTCACCACCTTGGGCAGCGAGAACGTGAATCTGCCCGGAGGGGCGATCCGCGACGGCGACCAGGAATTCCTGGTTCGTACGCTCAACGAGGTGCGCACTGCCCAAGACGTGGCGGCGCTGGAGATTCGCCGCGCCGATGGGGTCGGGGTGCCCATCTCCGACGTCGCGGACGTGCGCGAGACCCACAAGGATCGCGAGGTCATCACCCGCCTGGACACCCGTCCGGCCGTCACCCTCGAAGTCTTCAAGACGGCCGACGCCAACATCGTGCGGGTCGCGCGCAGCATCAAGGACCGCCTGGGGATCGACCGCCCGGCCCTGCCACCTGAACTTCTCGCGGCCAGCGCCGGCCAGGATCCAGGCGCGGCGGCGGCGGCGGCCATGCTGATGGGACCGCCGACCTTGGCGTCGACGCTGCCCCCCGGCGTACACATGGTGGTGCTCGAAGACCAAGCCCGGTTCATCGAGTCCAGCCTGGACAATCTGCGCAACACCGCCATCATCGGCGCCCTGCTCGCGATCGGCGTGCTGTTCCTTTTCCTGCGCGACTTCCGGGCCACCGCCATCATCGGCGCCGCGATCCCCCTGTCCATCGTCGTGACCTTTGCGCCCATGTACCTGGGCGGCGTATCGCTCAACCTGATGAGCCTGGGCGGACTGGCTCTGGGCATCGGCATGTTGGTCGACAACGCCGTCGTCGTCCTGGAGAACATCCAGAACCACATTGACAAGGGCGAGCCCCGCAAGATCGCCGCGGTCGCAGGCGCCCAGGAGATGGCCGCCGCGGTCACCGCGTCCACCCTGACCACGGTCAGCGTCTTCCTACCCATCGCCTTTGTCGAGGGGATCGCCGGCCAGATCTTCGGTGACCTGTCCCTGGCCGTGGTGTTCAGCCTGCTGGCCAGCCTGGTGGTCGCGCTCTTCTTCGTGCCAGTGCTGGCCGCCACGGAATTTAGCCTGGACAACCTCACCAGCGGCAAAGTGCCGCACCCGGCATCGGGCCTGCGATCCAGCGCTGGTGCCCTGTTCCAAGCCGGCCGGGCGACCCGCTTCCGCTCCTGGCCGCAGCTTCGGGATGGCTGGCGCGCTCGGGCCGGACGCCGTCGTCTTGTGTGGGCACCCTACGCAGCACTTCGCTTCCTGGTCCGCCTGGTCTTTGAGCTCGCCACCTCGCTCGTCATCGTGCCAGCCGCCGTCCTGGCTCGTATCGCCGTCGGCCTGGCCAGCGTCGTGCTGCCTCGCCTGGCCGCGGTCGCGCTGTGGGCCGCCGACCGCTTCGGCCAGGTCTACGGCCGCTTCGCCCGTGCCTACGACAACCAGATGGAGAACGTCCTGCGACGAGGGGGCCTGGTGCTGGGCATCGCAGGACTGGCGGTCGCCGTCGCCCTGCCCCTCTCCAGCGGTCTGGGCGAGGCCCTGATCCCCGAGGTCCACCAAGGCCGCTTCACCGCCGAGCTGGCGATGCCGGTGGGGACGCCCCTGGCTCGCACGGCGACCTTCTCCAAGCTGGTCGAGGCCCGAATCCTGACGCTGCCAGGGGTGGCCCACGTCCACGCGGTCGTGGGCACCGAACGCCGCGCGGACTCCGGTAGCGACGAGGGTGAGCACACCGCCAAGCTCGCCATCGAGCTGACCGGGGGCGGCGACCTGGCCCGGCGCGAGGACGCCCTGATGGACGCCGTCCGCGGGGCCATCGCCGACGTGGCCAAAGGCGAGCTCTCCTCGACCGTCCTGAGCAAGCTCGACACGACCCGACCAGCCGACATCCTGGCCGCTGCCAAACTGGAGCTGCGCCTGACTCGCCCTGGCATCTTCAGCTTCCGAACCCCCATCGAGGTGATCGTCTACGACCGCGATCTCAGCACCCTGCGCGCCCGGGCTGGCGAGGTCGCGGCCGCCCTGGTCGACCTGAGCGGACTCACCGACGTGCGCAGCAGCATGGTCAAGGGCTACCCCGAGCTCCAGATCCGCTACGACCGCGACCTGTTGGAGCGCTACGGCCTGGACACCGGCACGGTCGCGCAACGGGTCCGCGAGAAGGTCCAGGGCACCGTCGCTACCACCCTCTCCCGCGGCACGGGCCGGGTGGACCTGACGGTGCGTCTGGTCGAAGACGAGCGCCGCAGTATCGACCAGCTCCGCCGGATCAACGTCAACCCCGATCTGGTGCCGGAGATCCCCCTCGAAGCGATCGCGACCTTCGAAGAAGCCGAGGGCCCCAGCGAGATCCGCCGCATCGACCAGCGCCGGGCCGCGGTCGTCACCGCCAACCTGGAGGGCTTCGACCTGTCCCGGCAAGCCCAGGCCATCGCCGGGGTGCTCAACAGGCTCCATCTACCAGCGGGCTCCTGGGAGATCGCCGGTCAGAACCGCGAGATGCAGCGCAGCCTGGCCAGCCTCCAGATGGCCCTGGGCCTGGCCGTCTTCCTGGTCTACGTGATCATGGCCAGCACATTCGAGAGCGTGCTTCACCCCTTCGTGATCCTGTTCAGTGTGCCCTTGGCCCTGGTGGGTGTCGTCGCGGCCCTGCTGATCACCGACACACCGGTCAGCATCGTGGTCCTGATCGGCGGGATCGTCCTGGCCGGCGTGGTCGTCAACAACGCCATCGTCATGGTCGACACGATCAACCGCCTCCGAGCAGACGGGCTGCCCCGTGACCAGGCCGTCCACCAGGCCTGCACCCTGCGGCTGCGCCCCATCCTCATCACGACCACCACCACTGTGCTCGGCCTGCTCCCCCTCGCCTTCGGGATGGGCCAGGGCGCCGAGATCCAGCAGCCCCTCGCGCTCACCGTCATCGCGGGCCTCTCCAGCTCGACCCTGCTCACCCTGGTCGTGATCCCGGTCGTCTACCGCACCCTCACCCAGCGCCTGGAGCGCTCCCCCAAGGAGAGCGCGCCTTGACCCGCTGGCTGCCATGGCTCAGCGTGCACCGCCCGGTGACCGTGTCGATGATCTTCCTGGCGCTGTGTGTGCTTGGGGGCATCGCCTGGACGCGCATCCCGCTGGAGATGATGCCGGGGCGCTTTGAGTTGAACAAGATGTGGGTCTGGGTGCCCTACCGGGACTCGACTCCCCAAGAGACCGAGACCACCCTGGTCCGACCGATCGAGGAACAGCTCGCGACGGTCGATGGCCTGAAGTCCATGACCAGCACATCGAACAGCGGGTCGGCCAACTTCAGCCTGGAATTCTACCGCAGCATCGGCATGGACAGCGCCTACAACGCCGTCGTGGACCGCATGGAGCGGTCGTTGACCGATCTGCCGGACGACGTGGATCGCTACTGGGTCTACCGCTGGAATCCGTCGGACGAGCCGATCATCTGGGCCGGAATCAAGATCCCCGACACGGTCGAGGACCCGCACTTCCTGGCCAACGAAGTCATCGCCCACAAGCTGGAGCGGGTGCCCGGCGTCGGCAAGGTCGATGTCTGGGGGGTCGACCCCAAGCGGGTCTTCATCGACTTCAGCCTGCCCGCCATCCAGCAGTACGGCCTGAGCCTGGGCGACATCATCCGACGCCTGGGTAGCGACAATTTCCAGCTCGCCAGCGGTCGCATCGAGGACCGCGGCCAGGTCCGCTACGTGCGCAGCCTGGCTCGGTACGAGGACCTCGACACCCTGCGGCGCTTCCCGATCAAGCCCGGCGTCACGCTCCAGGACATCGCCGATGTCGAGTACCGCCTGGACCCCAGCGCCGGCATCGCCCACATCGACGGGGACGACGGTGCCGCCCTGGCCATCAACAAAGAGTCCGACGCCAACACGGTCGCCACCGCCAAGGCCGTTCAGGTCGCCATCGACGAGCTGGAGAAAGACCCCCGCGTCCAGGGGTCCAAGGTGTTTGGCTTCTTCGACCAGGGCAAGCTCATCAGCAGCAGCGTACACAACCTGTTGATGACCGCTCTAAGTGGCGGTCTGTGCGCCATCGTGGTGCTCTACGCCTTTCTGCGCGAGTGGCGCATGACGCTACTCATCGCGGCCTGCATTCCGTTCACCTTGCTGATGACGGTCACCATCCTCTACTTCACCGGCGGCAGCCTGAACCTGCTCTCGCTGATGGGGCTGATGCTGGCGGTCGGTATGGTCGTCGACAACGCGATCGTCGTGGTCGAGGCCATCTACGCTCGCCGCCAGGCGGCCGAGGATCCCAAGCAGGCCGCCGTCGAAGGAGCCGCCGAGGTCGGCATGGCGATCACCCTGTCGACCATGACGACCATGGTGGTCTTCCTGCCCGTCATCCTGATGAGTGAGGACGCCAACTTCAGCTTCTTCATGGGCGAACTCGGCTTTCCGGTGGTCTTCGCCCTGGGCATGTCGCTGGTGGTAGCGCTACTCTTCACTCCGGTGACGACCACCCTGGTGCGCGGCCACGTCGACGACAAGGGCCGCGAGCGGGTGCCACCCGAGCCGCGCTGGGTGTCCTGGATGACCCGGCGCTACCACCGCAGCCTGCGCTTTGTCCTGACCCACCGGACCGACACCCTGGTCGGCGTCGTGGCGATCACGCTGCTCACCTTCGTCGTGCCCGTAAAGGCGGTGGGCTGCAAGGACTCGGCCGAGGGCAACATCAACGACTTCGTCGTCCGCTACGAGCTGCCCGGCGACTTCACCCACGCCGAGCGCCTGGCCGTGGTCGACACGATGGAGGACTGGGTCGACGAACACCGGACCGACTGGGGCGTGCGCGTCCACCGCAGCCGCCTGTCGGCCAGCTCAAACCACGGTCAAACATACGTCTACCTGGAAGAGGATCCGCCCGAGGGTACGCTTCCCCGAGACGAGGTAGTCAAGGCCGCCCGCAAGAGCCTGCCACAGCTCCCGGGCGTGAGCGCCAACATCGGCTGGCAGGGGAACGAGGGGGGAGAGGACCGCACCATCCGCCTGGTCTTGCGAGGCGAGGAGACCGCCACCCTGGCCGTGCTCTCGACCGAGGTCGCGCGTCGGGTCAAGGCTGTGGACGGCGTGCTGGGCGTCCAGGCCGGCATGGAAGAGGACGGCGGCCACGAACTTCGCCTGGTCGTCGATCGCAACGCCGGGAGCCGCGCCGGCGTCTCCGCCGAGTCCATCGGCCAGACCGTCAGCTTCGCCCTGCGCGGCACGCCGCTGCCCGACTACCACGAGAACGGCAAGGACATCGACGTCTACGCCCGCTTCCGGCTCGAGGATCGCGTCGACCTGGACCGATTATTGGACTTCCCGATGTGGAGCCCGGCTTCCCTGTCGATCATCCCGCTGCGGGCCCTGGTGAAGACCAGCATCAGCCCGGGCCTGGGCTCGATTCGGCGCGAGGACCGCATCACGAGCTGGCCCGTCACCATCGACCTGGACCAAGGCGTCGATGCGATGACCGCCTTTGCTCGCGTCGACGCCGCCCTGGCCGACCTCGATCTGCCCAGGGGCTACACCATCGACAAGGGCGACCGCTTCGGTGACCAGGTCGAGAACGACCAGGCCCGCAATCTGGCCCTGCTGCTCTCAGTGGTCTTTGTCTTTCTCATCATGGGCGTGCTCTTCGAGAGCTTCCTGTTGCCGCTCTCCATCATCACGACCATCCCCATGGCCCTGCTCGGCGTGTACTGGACGCTCTACCTGACCGGCACGCCCCTGGATGTCATGGGGGGTGTCGGCCTGGTCATCCTGATCGGCGTGGTGGTCAACAACGGCATCGTGCTAATCGACGTGGTCACCCGGCTCCGCGCCGACGGCTACGACCGGCTCGACGCCCTGATCGAGGGCGGGCGGCGCCGCCTGCGCCCCATCCTGATGACGGCCTTGACGACCATCTTCGGCTTGCTCCCGATGGCCACCGGGGACGCCACCTTCATCGGCATCCCCTATGCTCCGATGGGCCGGGTCGTGGCCGGCGGAATGGTCGCTGGCACCGTGCTCACCCTCTTCTTCGTCCCCTACCTCTACAGTGTGCTCGACGATATGCGTGACAGCGGCCGGCGCTGGATTGGCTGGGTCCTGCGCCCTCGCTCGGCCAGAAACCCACCCGCGCAGCACGCTACCCTGTCCGGCACTCCCACAGACGGCGCACCCACCCCCGCACCCGGCAAGTGAGCCTGTGATCCCGTCCCTGCTGCTCCTGCTGACCGTCGCGGCTCGACCCTCGACCGCCGGTCCGTTGACCTACAACCAAGCGCTCCAGCGCGCCCTCGACAACAACCCCGACCTGCTGGGCAGCCAGGCCAGCAGCGACAGCGCCGAGGGCGGGCTGTTGGCCTCGCGATCGACCTTCGACCCCGACCTGTCAGCCAGCCTCGGGTACACCAGCAGCAAGTCCGAGAGCACCCAGGAGTTCGGCCAGGTCCTCTCGGAATTCAAGAACTTGAGCTTCGACAGCAGCGTCAGCCAGTACCTGTCCACCGGTACGACCGTGTCCTTGGGCCTGACCGGCAACAAGAGCCGTTTCCGCTACGTGATCTCAGACACGGGCCTGGTGGTTCAGAGCGACCTGCCCGAATGGACCACCGACCTCAAGGCCAGCCTGCGCCAGGACCTGCTGCAGGGCCTGTCTCGCCGCTTCAACCTGCAAGCGATCCACCAG
>JAADHA010000308.1:13711-15675 GCA_013152105.1 Oligoflexia bacterium
GATCGCCGACCAGGCCCTGGCGGTCGCCCAAGAAGAGCGCCGCGTGGTCCTGGCCAGGGTCGACGCCGGCGATCTGGCTCCCGTCGAGAGAAGTCGGGTCGAGGCATCCGTGGTCCAAGCCCGCTCCAGCCAGCTCGAGGCCCACAACACGGCGATCTCCGCGGCCGAGGCGCTGCAGATCCTGGCGGGGGCCGAACCCGATGGCCAGGTCACGGCGGTGACGGTGCCCGCCGAGCCCGTCAACGTGACACTGGACGCCGACGCGATGGGGGTCGAAGCCCTGGCCAACAACCCCGACCTCCAATCCCAGCGAGTAGCCGAAGAAGGCGCGGACCTGGACCTGCGCGACGCCCGACACGGTCGCCTGCCCAGCCTGGCGGCGGTCGGCAACTACACCTTGCGGGGCTACGAGACATCCCTCGGCGCCGCCCTCGACGAGATGTCGACCGGCACGCTCCGCGACTGGTATGTCGGCGGCGAGCTGTCCGCTCCGCTGGGCAACCGCAGCGACCGCGGCTCCGTCCTCCAGAAGCAGGCGGCCCTGGCCTCGGCCCGGATCACGCGCCAGGCCCTGGAACGCACGATCGAACAATCGGTGCGCAGCCAGGTCCGCAACGTCGAACAGGACCGCCTGAAGTTGGATCTGGCGCGCGCCAACCTGGACCTGGCCCAGCAGACCCTGGCGGCCGAGCGGGCTCTCGAGGACGCCGGTCGCGCCATCCAGAAGGACGTGTTGGAGGCGATCCGCTCGGTCGACGACGCCAAGGTCAGTGTCGAGCAGGCCCGCGCCGATCACGCCTTGGCCGTGGTCGAGCTGATGCGCCTGCGCGGGGCGCTCTGAGTGCTGGCGCTCGTCGGACTCGCCGCGCTCCTGGCGGGATCCGTCCAAGCCGCACCACCCAAGCCCGGCGCAACCTTCTCGCCAGCAGGGTTGCCGGTCGAGCCCATCCTCACCGACCCGGCCGACCTCGCCGCCGTCGCCGCAGGCACGGCCTCCTACCTCCGCCTCCACGCACCGCTTGGCGACGATCCCTCGGTCGGTCCTGGCCTGTTCGCCGACTTGGGGGTCGACCTCGACCGGGTCATCCGCACCCTCGACTTCGTGGTGCGCGTCGCCGCAGAGGACACCGGATCCGCCCATCAACGCCTGCAAGATCCGGCCTTCATCGCGCAGCACTTCGCCTTCCTCGCCTGGTCTTCGGACACCGCCTCTGCCGCGGTCCGCGGCCTCGACCTGCCGGCTGACCAGATTCGACTGACCCGCTACCTGGTCTACCGGGTGGACGGTCGCGATCAGCCCGATGGCACCTACGCCTTCGCCCTCTACGCACCGCCCGTCTCCTGCTCACCAGACACCTACACCCGGCAGCAGGTCATGGCTGGGGTCTACGGCCCGGGGGGTCAGGCCGAGGGCCAGGCCATGGTCTTCCTGACCCGCCAGGGCGTACTCGACGCGCTGCTGCAGGGCACCGTGCAGGTCCAGCTAGCGGACGGCCAGACCCGACTGTTCAACGTGGCGGTCAACAACGGCCGCCCCTACCAGCCGACCCTGCACGACCCCGGCGCCCAGCCCCGCTACTGGTACTTCAAACAGGTGGGCGAGGTCCAGGGCTGGGGCCAAATCCCGCTGCGCCCCGGGGCCACGGTGGCAGGCGACATCCACAGCCTGGGCTTGGGCAAGCTCATCGCGCTTGAGACCCGGGGTCCCGATGGCGGCCCCGCGCTGCGGCTGGTCGTCCTGAGCGACACCGGCGGCGCCTTTGCAGACAACCTCTTCCAGCTCGACTACCTGGCCGGCACCTTTCCCGACCGGGCCAGCCTTGACGCCGCGACAAGGGACCTGCCCGGCACCGTACGAGCCGGGGTGCTGCTGCTACGCGAATAATCAAAGCCGAGCCTTTCAGGTGTATCATGCGCCCAGGTGACTGCATGATCGACACACGCATCCCGCCGCCTGATGGGCG
>JAADHA010000308.1:15688-18558 GCA_013152105.1 Oligoflexia bacterium
TGGCCTGGCGTGAACTTGTACCCCAGAGTGTCCGCTGGAAGGGCGCGGTTTGATCGGTGCCTGAATCTGCTAGAGGGCCTGCTAGACGTCACGGCCATCGACGCGGGACACCTGGTCCTTCGGATCCAGCAGTGCGACGTGGTGCCATGGCTGATCAACATTGCCCAGGATCAGCACCTGCTCTTCCGCGCCTTTACCAGGACCAGCAACCGGCCCACAGGCGGCGAGTCCTCTACCGGACTGGGCCTGGCCATCTCGAAGCGAATCGTCCTGGCCCACGGCGGCAAGATCACAGTCGACAGCACCGTGGGCACCGGGTCCACCTTCCGGGTCTGGCTGCCGGCCTGAGACAGCGCAACGCGGCGCGCACGGTGTCAAGCCAGGGCCGAGCCCCACAGCGCGCACCACACGACCACGAGCGTCCACAGGATGACGCGCCAGCGCCGTCTCTTGGCATTCGCCGCCGCCACCATGGCACCGACCCCCAGCGCCGCACAGGCCAGGGGCAGCCCGGCCATGACCGCCAGGGCCGCCGCGAGACCCAGTCCGTCGCCCCCCTTGGCAATCAGTATCCCCAGCCCGATCAGCGGCGCGAACAGGACCAAGCCGGCGGCGATCTGTTCCGGCCTGGCCACACTGCGACCGCGCAATCTCCAGCCAGCCCACCCCGTGCCCGCGACACAGGCCAGCGCAAGCACCAGGAAGCTGCCGGCATGCAGCACCCAGCCGACCCGTGGCAGGACCTTGTCCAGGATGAAGGCCAGCGGCGGTCCCAACAGGGCGATCGTCGCACCCAGCGTGGCCAGCGTGGCGCGGATCCCCAGCCCCGCCGCCATCTGGGCGGGGTCGGCACTTGGGCGCCAGGCCCACACGCCCAGGACGATGGCCACGATGAGCTGGACCAGACCGAACCAGATGAGCGTCTCGTCGTGGGTGTAGACCTGCAGCCCGGTGCGGGCCGTCTCGGCACCCGTCGTGCAATCGCGCACCACCAGGAAGGGCAGGGCCAGCGCGAGCTGCCCGATCAGCAGCAGGACACGCTGGATCCAGGGGATGGCTCGCTGGATCGCGGGGTGGGCCGACGGGGTCGAGCTAGGGTCCGCAGTCACTCACACCTCGGCTGATGTGGGCAGGAAGCGCGCGAAGGGGCGCCGACGGCGCCAGGCCAGCAAGACAAGGGCCAGCAGCCATGCCCAGGACCCGCCGCTGCTTGCTGTCGCGCAGCAGCCCTTCTTTGCGATCGTGTCCGCTTCCAGGTCGGCGCCGGAGCAGTCCTGGTCGATGCCGTCGCCCGCGATCTCAGTGGCACCAGGGTAGATGTCCGGGTCGCTGTCGTCGCAGTCCCTTGAGAGGGTGGGGGTCAGCATGCCGTCGGGTGCTTCGCAGGACTGCTGCTGGTAGTCATTGTCAGTCCACAGGTCGCCGTCGGCATCGGGGGCCCACACGGGTGCATCCCGGGCACCGATGTCGACCCTGCCATCACAATTATCGTCGAGGCCATCGCAGCGCTCGGTGGCGCCGGGATTTCGGTCGGCATCCGTGTCATCGCAGTCGGTGCCAGCGACGATGAGCCCATCGGCTGCCACATCCATATCGCCATAGCCATCGCCGTCCTGGTCGCGCATGCAGGAGATGGCGGAATCCAGCTCGGCTGCCCCCGGAAAGGTGTTGGCGTCGAGATCGTCACAGTCATCATTGGCACAAGCGCCGTCCAGGTCCACGTCACGGCACTTCAGCAGTTGTAGCCAGGCCGCACCCGTCACATCCGCGCTGCTGTCGCCGGTGTCGTCGCCGGTGTCGTCGCCGGTGTCGTCGCCGGTGTGTCTCGACCTGCGGGCATAGCCCGAAGCCCCGACGATGAAGTCCGGCACACCATTGCCATCCATGTCCCTGGTGCTGGCCACACAGTGGCCATAACGAAAGCCGGAACCCTGTTCGCCGGGAGCCACCTTTGCAGCGGCCGCGGTGCCGAGCAGATCGGCGCTGCCCAAGAAGACGTAGGCCGCGCCGCTGGAGATCCCATTCGCCGATGCGCCCGGAGCCCCGACCAGCAGGTCCGCCCGTCCATCTCCATCCAGATCGCCCAACCCTGCCAGGGAGATACCAAAGAAGGCGTCGGGCAGCGGATCCGGGGCGTCCACCTTGACGGCAGCGCTGGCGTCCACGCCATCCGCGCTACCCGCGTAGACATAGATCGCACCCTGTTGATCGGCGCTTCCGTCGACCAGGTAGGCGCCCACCGCCAGATCCACGAAACCGTCGCCGTCCATGTCCCCGGCCAGAGTCAGGGCGTAGCCGAAGGCGTCAGCGGCCACGGCATCGTCGGCAATGATCTTGACCTGACTCGACGCGCTGGGGCCCCCTGATCCCCCCGCAAAGATGTACACCGCGCCAGCGTTGGTCCCGGCTTGGTCATCGTTCGGAGCACCCACCACGACTTCGGCGTAGCCATCTCCGTCCAGATCGCCGCCAGCGACCGCGTTACCCAGCGCATCCCCGGCGTCGGGGTCTGCCGCCGTCAGGGTCGCGATGACCGAGAGATCACCACCACCGACCACCCACACGGCGCCGCTTGAGCCCTGGGCGGGTCCCCCAACCAGCATGTCCGACAGTCCATCACCATCGACATCCACCATTCCCGCGATGGTTGAGCCAGACAAGGCGGAACCGGCCATCCCGCCCGCGTCCCCCGGAGTCAATCTGGTCGGCCCGACCGGTCCATCCGCGCTACCGGTCCACACATAGACCGCGCCCGCTTGGACGCCGACCGCGTCACTGCCCGGGGCGCCCACAGCGATGTCCGCGTAGCCGTCACCGTTCAGATCCCCGACCCCAGCCACCGCGACACCCAGGTTGTCGACAGCCGCGCC
>JAADHA010000669.1 GCA_013152105.1 Oligoflexia bacterium
TCGTTGACGCCCAGGGACGACGGTGTACGCAGACACGTTTCCTCGAGTTTCACCACATCCGGGCCTTTGGCCTGGGAGGTGAGAGCACCGCGGACAACATCACGCTCCGCTGCACCACACACAACCTGCATGCCGCCATCAGCGACTACGGTGCGGACCACATGCAGTTGAAGATGGGTGCCTCATTCGCCGGACTTCAAGTCTCACTTTCCTGACTTCTCGATCATCCCAAGGCCTCTCCTCTTCGCCGTCGGTGAAGACGAGAATGGCGAGGGCAGGCGCAAAGGACTCCAGAGCAGATTGAGGGCTCTCTTTCAGTTGTTGACGTGTCAACACCGTATCTCGAATCCAACAAATCGTTGTCGCGCAGTTGAGATGTCAGGAACGGCAGGCAGGGCGCGCCAGACTGGGCGGACGAGTCGGAACTCGACCACAGTTCCAGCCAATTGACGACAGTCATGCGGAGCTGCTGGGCGCAAGCACGGGCGGCACGGGGAGCACCAGGAGCACCATGAGCACCAGGAGCACCAGGAGCACCAGGAGCGCGGGCGGCTTGTTGCGCCCCGCCATGACCTCGTGTTAGGCATGGCTCTACCAACTGGTAGGTATCTGTGGCCCAACAAGTCGACACCGTGCGAGAGCGCATCCTGGCTGAGGCAACGCGGCTCTTCGGTAGCCATGGCTACGCGGGCACCAGCATTCAGGCTATCGCGGACGCGGCGGGTATCACCAAGCCGACCCTGGTCTACCACTTCGGCAGCAAGGATGGCCTGCGCCGGGCGGTCATCGACGCGGTGATGGACCACTGGCGAAACCAGGTCCCCAAGCTGATGGTCGCCGCCAGCGCGGGGGGCCCTCGCCTGGATGCCCTGCTGGCCGCCTTCTTCGACTTCTTCCGCCAGGACCCCGACCGAGCCCGCCTGTTGCTGCGCGAAGTGCTCGACCGACCCCAGGAATTCACCGACCGCCTCCGCCATGGTCTGCAGCCCCTGACCGGCCTGCTCACGCACGCCATCGTCGTGGGCCAACAGCAGGGTCTGCTCCAGCCGAATGTCGACCCCGAAGCGTTCACGGTGCTGGTCATCTCGGCCGCCCTCGGCATCGTCGCCGTGGGTCAGCACACCGGGGCCCTGGTCTCGCCCGAACCGGACGTGGCCGCCCAACAGGCCGAGCTGATCCGGCTCGCGCGGACGGCTCTGCTCATGCCCTCGCCCTCGCCCTCGCCCGGGCCCTCCTCGCCCCCGCCCCCGCCCATGCCAGAGGAGCCCTGATGCCCAGCTTCTACGACGACAACGATGACCTGCGCTGGTACGTTGATCGAGGGATCGACTGGGAACCCATCGTTCGCCTGACCGAGTACGACTACAAGGCCGCCGATGGTTTCGAGAATGTCGACGATGCCAAGGACTTCTACCGCGACCTGCTCGGCCTGGTGGGCCAGTTCTCGGCCGAGCAGATCGCCCCCCGCTGGCGCGAGCTGGACGAGAGCCACCCGACCCTCAGGGACGGCCAGGTCATCGACTCCGCCGCCGTCACCGAGATCCTCGATCAGCTCGGACAGCTCGAGCTGCACGGCCTCTGCCTGCCTCGCGAGCTGGGCGGCCTCAACGCTCCCCTGATGGTGCTGCAGCTCAACACCGAGATGCTGGCCCGAGCCGATGTCAGCGTCTGCGCCCACGCCGGCTTCCACGGCGGCATGGCCCTGGCCGCCTTGATGTACAGCGTGCTGGAAGGCAGCACGACCTTCCAGACGGACCCGCCCGCGATCACCAAGACGCGCTTCTCAGAGTGCATCGAGCAGATCCTGGCGGGTGAAGCCTGGGGCTCCATGGACATCACCGAGCCCGACGCGGGTAGCGATATGGCGGCGATCAAGACCCGCGGCGTCTTGGGCGAAGACGGACAGTGGCGAGTGACTGGCCAGAAGATGTTCATCACCTCGGGCCACGGACGCTGGCACTTCGTCATCGCCAGGACTGAACAGACAGATCAGGCGGACGCCTTCGCCGGCCTCAAGGGACTGTCCATGTTCCTGGTCCCGACCTGGGAGACCGCTGCCGACGGCACATGCTGGCCGAGTTCGTGGGGGTTGAACAGAAGCTGGGCCACAACGCCTCGGCGACGGTCACGATCAGCTTCGAGGACACGCCCGCGCACCTGGTCGGTAAGCGGGGCGAGGGCTTCAAGTATATGTTGCTACTGATGAACAACGCCCGAGTCGCCGTCGGCTTCGAGAGCCTGGGGGTGGCCGAGGCCGCCTGGCGCGCCGCCCGCGCCTACGCCGCCCAACGCCACAGCATGGGCAAGACCATCGACCAGCACGAGATGATCGCCGACATGCTGGCGGGCATGCAGACCGACATCCAGGCGATCCGCGCCCTGGGCATCCAGGCGGCCTGGCACGAAGAGCTCAACCAGAAGCTGCGCCTGGCCCTGGCTCACCTCGACGTGCCGGCCGAGGAGCGCCAGCGCATGGAGCGCGACCAGGCCTTCCACGCGCGGCGCAGCCGCCACCTCACCCCGCTGCTCAAGTGGTACTCGTCCGAGCGGGCCGTGGACATCGCCCGCCAGTCTGTCCAGATCCACGGCGGCGCGGGCTACATCAAAGAGACCGGGGTCGAGAAGCTGCTGCGCGACGCCATGGTCTTCCCGATCTACGAGGGCACCAGCCAGATCCAGGCCCTGATGGTGATGAAGGACAACCTGATGGCGGCGGTGCGCGATCCCCAGCGCTTCCTGCGCGCCACCGCCCAAGCTCGCTGGAAGAGCCTCTCGGCTCGGGACCCGCTGGAGCGCCAGGTGGCGGGCCTGCGCCTGGTCGCACAGCAGTCTGTACGGTTCCTGCTGACCCGTCTGGCCGCATCCAAGCTGGCCGACCTGCGCCACCACAAGGCCGGCGACTGGTCCAAGCTGATGCGCGCCTGGGACCCCAAGCGCGACTTCGCCCTGGCCATGCTCCACGCCGAACACCTCACCAGCGTCCTGACCGACGCGGCGGTGGCCGAGATCCTGTGGGAGCAGACCCGAGCGGACACCGGCCGGACCCAGATCCTGGTCCGCTGGCTGGAGCGGGCCAGACCGCGCAGCCGGTATATGCACGACCTCATCACGACCACGGGGCCACGTCTGCTGGCGTCCCTGGCCAGCGGGGCATCCCACCAGGGCACACCATGATCCAACACATCTTCCGCCAGGGGCCTGCCATCGGGGCCACCCTCTCCCTGCTGATGACGCGTCGAGGCCAGACCGCGCCCCAGGTCCCAGGCCCCCTGCTGACCCAGACCGTGCCGGCCCGATCGCGGGCCCTGGTCGACGACTATCTGCGCGTGGTGGGCGGCGATCCGAAGCGCTGGCGTGGTCGCCTGCCTCCCCATATGTTTCCGCAGTGGGGTTGGCCGATCATCACCCGCGCCCTGCGCGGCCTACCCTATGATCTCACAAAGGTCGTCAACGCGGGCTGCACCTGGACGGTGAACCAGCCCCTGCCCGACGACCAGCCCCTGGTGCTGAGTGCCCGCTTGGCGCACCTGGACGATGACGGTCGTCGGGTACTGTTTCGGGTCGAGCTGAGCACCGGCACGGCCCTGGTGCCCGACGCGGTGCAGTCCAGCCTGACGGTCTTCTGTCCACTCCCTCGCAAGAAGGAAGCAGAGCCCCGGCAGAAGGCCAGGAAAAAGCCCTCGCCCACCGTCCCCACCGACGCCATCGCCATCGGGCAGCGGCGCCTTCCCGCCACCCAGGGTTGGCGCTTCGCCCTGGTCACCGGCGACATCAACCCCATCCACTGGGTCGGCCCCTACGCCCGACTGGCCGGCTTCGGCGGGGTGATCCTGCACGGCTTCGCCACCGCCGCCATCGCCGCCGAGCGCGTCATCGGGGACCGGCTGTCCGGCGATATCGACCGCCTGACCTGCTTCAAGGCCCGCTTTCCCCGCCCCCTGCGCCTGCCCGGCACCGCGACGATCTTCCTCGGATCGCCCAAGACAGACGGCGAGGACGGTGCCACCCCTCTCTTCGTGGGAACCGCTCCCGGCGGACCCGCGACTCTCGTTGGAGACATCCATGTCTGAACACAGCGCACCCGACCGCCTGGTCGTCCTGGGCCGCAATCCCACCGCTCGCAAGCTGGCGGGAAGCCTGGGAATCAGTCTGCCCCCCACCCTTCGGCGTGACACGACGCCCTGGCGAGCCCGTCCGCTGGAGGATCGGGAGTTGTCGGTG
>JAADHA010000264.1 GCA_013152105.1 Oligoflexia bacterium
TGTTACCCCCGCCGCCCCCTACGAAAGCCGTGTCGGTCTCGGGGGCGCCCTTGCGCATGGTGGGGCCATCGGCCGAGCAGGCTGCGATCAGCAGGGGGAAGAAGAGGAGCGAGGCGACGCGCATCGGGGGTCCGGGTGCCGCGACGATGGTAGCTCAAGGCCCCTGCCGTGGCGACTGGGTGGGAGCGCGCCGCAGCATCCCCAGCACGGCGGTGGACTTGTCAGGTAGGCCGGCCGTCTTCAGCAGCTTGGCGACCTGGCGCACGTAGGCGACCGGGTCGGGTTGTCGGCGGGCGATGGTGGCCAGACTGGCGAGGTCGTCGTCCTTGGCGCGGGCGGCGCCGACGACCACCAGGCTGGGACCAGACGGGCCACCGGGGCGATTCAGCGCGAGCTGGACCGCGGCATCCCACTGGCCGGTGCCGGCGTAGGCGACGGACAGGTGCTGGGTGATGAGGCCGGCCGGGTCGCAGCCGCGCTGCTTGATCGCCCACTCGCCGACCTTGACCGCGCGCTGGTCCTGATTGTCTTCGAGCAGGGCCATCAGCACCAGACTGCAGGCGTCGTGGTAGGGCGGGTCGCCCTCCAGGGCCTGGATGAGCAGCGGGATGGCGCCGTCGAGATCGCCGTCCCGATGCAGGTACCAAGCCAGACCGGCGGCGGTGAAGGGGGTGGGCTCGACCTGGTGGGCCCGGGTCCAGACGGTCTTGCTGTCGTGCCAGTCGGGCAGGCGGAGCTGCAAGGTGGCGATGGCAGGGATGGCGAAGGCGGGGATCAGCCAGACGGGTACGCGTGGGAGGGCGGCCGCGAGGGCCAGGGCGAGCCCGGCCAGGGGCATGTAGAGGTAGCGCTCGCCGAGGAGGCCCTTGTCCAGGGTGGCGGCCAGGGTGGGCAGCCAGCTCAGGACGGCCCAGGCCAGCCCCACCGCGACGAGGCCGCGGTGTTTGCCGCGGGCCAGGGCCAGGCCGAGCAGCCCGCCCAGCGTGAGGACGGCGGGCAGATTGGCGGCGAGACCCGGCAGGTAGTGCAGGTAGCGAGCCGGTGAGAGAGGCCAGGGCCAGACCAACAGGCGCGCGTAGACCCCGACGATGGCGGGGAAGTGCTCGGTCACGATCCCGAAGCTGCTGTCGGGCGGGATGATTCCGGCGTTGACACCGACCGCCGCCCGGATCGCGGCGTAGATCGCGACCGCTGTGGCCATCACGAGGTAGCGCGGCCAGCCTCTCCACAGCGCGTTTGCCCCGCGAAGAGCGCGGCCTCGACCCAGGTCCAACGCGACCAGCATGACGGGGGCCAACACGCCGCTCTCTTTTGAGAGCAGGCCCGCCAGGGTCAAGCTGAAGGCGGCGAAGAGCCGCAACGGTCGTCGCTCGCCCGGCTCGGCGACCGCCCAGAGGGCCAGCAAGGTGAAGGCGGCCGCCATGCTGTCGTTGCGCGCCGCGACCAGGGCCATGACCTCGGACTGGACGGGGTGGAGGGCGAACAGGGTCGCACCGACCAGCGCGTATGGGGCCGCGAACAGGGTGCGCAGCAGTCCATAGAGCGCGCCGATCGCCAGCAGGTGCCACAACAGCGAGTGCAGATGGGCCCAGGATGGATTGAGCCCGAAGAGCGAACGATCGACCGCCAGGCTCAGCAGCATCAGCGGCCGGTAGTAGCCGCTCTGGAGGGCCGACAGCCGGGTCGTGCCCCACAGGTCGTGGGTCCAGATCTGGTGCCAGGCGCCGGGATGCCCGATGACCTGGTTGTCGACGACCAGGGCCTCGTCATCCCAGGCGAAGTGGGCAGGCCACAGCGCGAGGTAGGCCAACAGGGTCGCCAGCAGCAACAGTGGCAGGCCAAAGCGCCGAACGAACAGGGGCCAGTCGGGACCTGTGGAGCGGGCTGGTGGCGGGTCGGACATGGCGGCCCCGTATCCGCCAGCTTGTCGGCCTGCGACGACGCGTCCTCCCACCTGACCCGATCCGCGCTATTCTATTCCTGCCCGCCAACGCGCCCGGAGGTCCCATGCAGCGCTGCCAGGCACGGTCCTTCGTCCGAACACTGCTTCGCGACGATGCTGGCGCCACCTCGATCGAGTACGCGCTCATCGGCACCCTGGTGAGCACCTTCATCATTGTCGCCCTGACCGCCTTCGCGGACTCCGAGAACGCGCTCTTCCAGCACATCACGACGACGGTCACCGCGGCCCTGGGTTCCTGAAGCCGCGGTCATCGCTCAGGGCCAGACCTGTACCGTGTAGCTGCGCGTGACATCGCCGGTGATCGTGACGGTGAGGCCGGACACGCTGATGCTGCCGCTGGCCAGGGTGTCAGTCTCGCTGCCGCTGGTCGTGGCCGTGCCGGAGACCTGGTAGGTCGTGCCGTCGGCCTCGGTGAAGCTGCCGTCGCTGCCAAAGACCCGCAGCAGGCGCGCCCCGTCGACGTCCGTCAGGTCGCGTAGATCGGTGCCGCTCACGAAGGTCTCGGGCGCCTGGGCGAAGAGCGGGACGATGGTCCCGGAAGCCGCGAAGACGCTGATCTGGTCGATGTCGGCGTCGGTCCAGCCAGAGGTCGCGGGCTGCCCGGTCCACCAGTCGTACCAGTCGCCGGGCGGCAGCTCGATGTCGCGGCCCGTGGCGCCCTCTTCGGTGACGGGTGCCACGAAGAGGGCAGAGCCCAGCAGCCAGGCGTCGATGCGCGCCCAGTCATAGCCGGGGTAGACCAGTCCGGGGTGGAGCACCATCGGCCGGCCCTGGGACTCGGACAGGGCGGCCAGCCCGCGCAGATAGGGGAACAGCAGGCTGTGCTCGGTCGACGTGGTGACCCAGTGGGCCAGGGTGTCCTTGTCGGTGTCGAACTGCACATTCTGGTCGGCCAGCGCCCCGTGGTGGGTCCGCATGATCGGCGAGAAGGCGCCCAGCCAGGCCCAGCGGAACCAGAGTTCTTTGGTGCTGGGATCGTTGCCGATCGAGCTGTAGCCGCCGATGTCGCTGCCGAAGAAGCTGACCCCCCCGATGCCCAGGCCGATCCCCAGGGGGATCACGGTGGGGAAGCCGTCGTCGGCGTCAAAGCTGGTGCGCTGGTCGCCGCCCCAGGTGACGGGGGACATGGCCGGGCTGCTGATCCAACCGCTGCGGCTGAACCAGGTGGCGTCGAGATCGCTGAGCAGGTCGCGGTTCGTGGCCTGCCACCACAGCGGGTAGGCGTTGTGGTTGTCGATCGGGTCGGCGTTGGCCAACACGCCGTCAGGGGGAACCCACTCGCCATAGTCGGCCATCCAACCGGCGAAGCCGATGTCGAGCAGATCGGTCATCCGATCCTGGGCCCACTCCTGGGCGGCGGGGTCGGACAGGTCCAGGGCCCCGGTGTTCTGCAGCGTGGCCGAGGGCCAGAGGTAGGGGTCCCCGTCGGCGGTCTTGATCAGCAGATCCTGGGCTTCGTCATAGGCGGTCGTGTCCTCGCCCACGAAGGGCGAGAAGTAGGCCAGCCACTGAAAGCCGAGCGCGGCCAGGTCCTTGGCGATCCCCTCGGCGTCCGGGTACAGGTTCTTGTCCAGGGTCCAGCCCAGGCTGAGTTGGTAGCCAAAGGCGGTCTTTTCGGCGCCCTTCCAGTCCTCGGTCCACAGCAGGGCCGTCGGCGCGCCAGCCTTGCGCAGGGTGTTCGCGACCTCCATGACGCGGTCCACGCCCTCGACCGCGTCATTCCACGGTCCGAAGGCGGCATCGGGAGGGACGACGACGCCCCCCGCGGCCATCGCCTGGTGCTCGACCACCGAGAGCGCGGTGTCGCCCCCGACGATGTAGAGGTCCATCGTGCTGTCCCAGACGGCGATATCGTAGACATCGGGGTCGGTCGCGCACAGGTCCAGATCGACCCGTCCATAGGTCGCGGCGACCAGGCCGACCGGTAGATCGGGCCGCAGCAGAAAGGGCTGGGGGAAGCTGGTGGCGTGGCGCGTGCCGGTGATGAACCAGTCGTCTGGAGGCACGTCGGTGTCGACCTTGCCGATGCCGGGTTCGCTGACCCAGAGGCTGTAGGCTTCGCCTTGGTGGTCGACGTCAAGCTCTTGGCCGCCGGTCCCCAAGAAGGCGCCGCCTTCGGTACAGCCGATGCGGGCTCGGATGCGGTTGACGGCCTGACCATCGACCAGGGTCCCCGCGTAGGGTTCGATCCGCAGCCCCAGCAGGTCTTCGCCGGCCGGCCACGCCCGCAAGGAAGCCAGGGCCCGGCCGGAGTCGTCTCGGAGCTCGGCCAGCAACAGGATTTCGTCCTGGCGCTGCTGGATCTTCAGGCCCGCCGCGGGATCCCAGGTCGCCTGGACGTTGTCGAATTTGTAGCTGCCGACCGAGAAGCTGATGTCCGCCGAGCCGGCCCCCAGCGCGATCTGCCGCAGGTCGAGCAGCTCGACCCCGTCGCGGCTGACGGTCAGTCCACCGGTGGCGGGCGAGGCATCGACCGCGAACGCGCCCAGGCTGACGCTGTTGCGGGTGCAGCCCAGCAACAGGGCGGGGATGAATTGCAGAGGCAGCATCGGGGTCTCCCAGGAGGAGCCCGGCTAACCCGGCGTCGGCCAAGGAGTTCTATCCCTGACGCGTGAACGTATCCAGCCAGGTCTGCGCGCCATGTTCGCCCAGGACGATGGTGCGCACATCCAGGCGGTCGCCGTCGGCCCGGAAGCTGCGCGTCACGTTGAGGCCGTCGACGACCAGTTCCTGGCGGTGGCTGCCCGAGTCATCGGTCGACCACTGGCCCTGCATGCCCGAGAGACCTGTGCCCGAGAGACCATCGTCCAACAGGACGCGGTCGTCGAAGGGGATCATCTCGATCCGTTGGCCGAGGTGCAGGCGGCTGGATGGCCGAGGCTGGCCCGACCGTTCCCAAACCCCGCCGAGGTCGCCGATGCGGCTGACATCGGCGTCGTCGTCGTCAGCCAAGGCCGCGGGACCGAGGAGTCCCAGAGCGGCGGCGACGACCAGTGGGCTGACTTTGATGCGCATGGGCTCCTTCTAGCCGCGCTGCCAGAAGAGGCAAGCGCTGCGAGGTAGATGCCACGCGGCCGACACGGTCGCGCCCGGTCGGGAGAGTCTCGCGGAGTCAGGCCGCGCCGATGTCCTTGACCAGGGCGAAGTCTTCGTAGTCGTCGCGGGTCAGCATCAGGTAGGCGTTGGCCTGGGCGCAGAAGATGACGCCCGCAGTGACTGGCATGGTGACCAACAAGCCGACGCAACACGTCATGACCCCCAACGAGACGGCCGCGAGATTCGCCGCTCCGGTAATGAGGTCAAACCACAGCAGCGACAGGCGGTTGCCCTTGGCCTTGGTCCAACTGAAGTCCAGCGCCTCCATCGCGGCCATGCGGTCGATGCTGATCGCGTAGCTTCCGAGCTGCAAGCCCAGGGCGACGAAGATGATGGTCGGAACCGCCAGCAGGGTGCCAATCAGGGCGCCTGCCGCAACCAGGGGTATGCTGGGGTCGCCGCCGTTCGCCGTGAAAAAAGCCAGGCCGACCAGCAGCCCCCCGGGCAGCAGGGTCACAACCAGTACGCCCAGCATGATGAGTCCGCGGAGCAAGCCGTAGCCGATCATGCTGAGCCACACGTCCTTGCCGCTGAACAGCGTGTCGAGCCCACAGGCCCCGTCGACCGTGAGCCGCTCTCCTACGCGGTAGGTCCCGGGTTCGATGAAGGCCCGGGCCGCCATCACCGCGATGGCCATGCACATCCCAACACCGGCCAGCGCGAGCATCAAGGCGATACCGATGCCGTCCGCCCCGCTTCCTCCGGTGCTTGATGGAAAGCGCCCGCTGCCCCCGCCCTGGCAGGCCTTGAGCGCGAACATCAAGAAGCCGCCTGCGATGACGGGAGTCGGCTCCAGCTTCAGGCTGGCGATACCGTGTCGCGCGGCTCGAAAGGGATCGAAGGCGGTCTTGAAGTCCATGGCCACGGGCAGCTCCAGGTTGCGGGACAGGGTACTTTGTGCGAACGCTGGGAGTTTTCATTGCAGTGCTCTCCGGCGCGCGCGCTTGACCCGCGGGGGGGCTATGTGCAACGGACGCGTTGACCGGAGCAAGCAGATGTCCGTATGGTCCCGACCTGGCATGTTCTTCACGCTGCCTCTCACGCTGGCTCTGCTTGGCGCCACCGCCTGCGGGGCAAAGAAGCCTCCCAGCCAGCCTGCTCGCAACGTCTTGGAAGCCGCCGCGCCGGTCCTGCCGGGTATGGTGGGCCAGGTCTATGGCCGAGGCCACAGCACTCCCGGCGACCCCGTCTTGGCCTTGGCCGGAAAGGACCTTCCGCTGGACGAGTCGCTTTCGGGGGCCGCGGCTTCGCTGGCGCTGGACGAAGACGGCGCGTTCACCATTGCCGACGCTCGGTGGGCGGCTTGGCGGGCTGGCTATCCCTTCTCCGTTCGGGCCGCGGTGACCGGCTCGACGGACCTGCCCGCGGCACCTCCAGAACTGCTGGCCGGGATCGCGCAAGCCCGCAAGGCCGGGGATGACATCGGTCTTGCCCGGGCGCGCGCTGGGAATCAGGACACCTGGGTGGCGCTGTTCGCGACCCCCCTGGCTGATGTCCCGACGTTCTCTCGGCAGTACGCCCTGGGCCAGACCTTCAGCCTGGCACTGCCGGCGGTGGCCACCTGGTCGATCGTGTCGCCAACGGGCGAACGCAGCGATGGGACCGGGCCGGTGGCGTTCATCCTTCGCAGCGACGGCGAGTGGTGGCTCGACGCGCGCCTGCCGGATGGCCGCATCTCTCTGCCGATCTATGTGGACATGAAGATGCCGCCCAAGCCGCTCCTGTCGCTGCCTGGGGACGGGTCGGTGGGCCCAGATGACGCGGCGGACCGGACCGTCGACCTGCTCGGCCAGATCCGGGAAGCTTTCGGGGTCGCGGTCCTGACGTCGGATCCCACCTTGCAGACCCTGGCCCGCGCGCCCCTCGACCAAGTGTCGGCGGGGACCTGGCAGCACGACGAACAGGTCCAGCGCCTGCGCGATGCCGGCTTCATGGGCGGCAGCACGGACCAAGCCTGGTGTCAGGCCCAGACCGTCGCCCTGTGTCTGGACAGCCTGCTGCGATCGGCCGACGGACGGACCGCGCTGCTGGCCCAGGACCATCGCCTGGTCGGTGTCCAGGCGCGGGTGGAGACCCGGCAGATCACCTTGCTCATCAATCTGGCCAGCGAGTGACAGGCGGCGGCCGGACCTGGGCCGCTGCGCCGATCCGACTGCTGGGCTTGTCGCTCATGGGCGCGCTGACCGGCGCGCTGATCGGCGTGCAGACGGGTTGCGGTGGCACCCACCGCGGTGACGGGGTTCGGCCTGGGGACTCCGTCGCGGCGCGGGCCGCCGGTGTGGCCGAGGTTCGCTTTCGACCGGTCTTCCAGACACCCCAAGGCGACCCTGGTCTGCTGGTCGCGGCGGTCCCAGGTGGGCAGTGGGACCAGGGCCTGGCGACCGCCTGCCAGAACCTGCTGGCCTTGCATGTCGACAAGACCAGTCGGGTCGATGCGCCGACGGCTTCGCTGGTCGCGGCGCGGGCTGGCTACCCCGGTCAGGTCCGCTTCGTGCGCACGCTCAACGGCGGTGCCTTTCCCCAGCCGCTCGTGGACAAGCTGGCGGCGACCGTCGCGTGGGGCGGCCCGGTGGACCTGGGCTTGGCCGTGCGCCGTTACGGCGATGGCACCGCGCTGTGGGTCCTGGCCTGGTCACGCCATGTCGCGGACACCGACCCGGTCCTGCGGGATCTCGCCCTGGATCAGCCCCTGCCGGTGCGGGTCGATCTGGTGGACCCGGCGCTGGCCGATGCGTCGCTGCGACTCTTCGTCGCTCCCCCCGATGGTCCGGTCGATGAACTGTCCCTGACCAACGGTCTCACTCGCTGGGTGGACCGCTTCCACACGCCGGGGGCCTGGCGCATCGAAGCCGTCGCCACGACAAAGGAACGGACCGCGGTGGTGCTGCTCTACACGGTCTTCGTGGACAGCCCGCCGCCCACCCCCGCGCCGCTGCGGGTCGCGCCGACCGCGCCCGAGAACCCTGCCCAGGCCGAGCAGACCTTGTTTCTGGCTCTCAACCAGCTCCGCGCCCAGCATGGCCTGCCCGCGGTTGCGTGGTTTGAGCTCTTCGAGCCCCTGGTGCGCGAACAGTCTGCCTTCATGGCCTCGGCCGGCCGTGCCCTCCACGTCCTGCCGGGCTTGACCCCAGGCGTCGCGGCGCGGGCCAAGAGCTATGCCTTTCCCTACGCCTTTCACCACGAGGCCGTGGCCACCGCGCCGACGGCTGAAGAGGCGATGGAGCTTGTGGTCGACAGCCCCGCCCACCGCGCCATGTTGCTCTGCGACTCCTGCACGCATGGGTCGATCGGCGTGGCGTTGGAGCCGACCGTGCGGCGGGTTCCGCGCCTGTTCGTGACTTGGGAGCTGTTGGAGTTCCCCAAGGGCCCGCCCAGGCTGCTCGACAACCTCGACCGCTGATGCGCCGGCCCTGCCGCGGCCCTGCCGTTGGCGGCGCGTTGGGCTAGAAGGCCGACTCGCCCTGACCACAGCCGTCCCCCCATCATCTCCATCTCCCGGAAGATCCATGCGCATCCTGCTCGTCCAGGCTTTCACCGCCCTCGACATGGAGCTGGTCTACCCGATCGGTCTGTCGTACCTGGCGGCGCACCTCGACGACCACGAAGTCGAGATCTTTGACCTCAACCAGCATCGCGATGATCCCTACACGCCCTTTGGCCAGCTCCTCGACCGCTTGAAGCCCGAAGTCGTCGGGATCTCGCTGCGGAATATGAAGGTCGCCATGCCGGGTGTACACACCGACGACTTCCAACCGCAGAAGGAAGCCATCGAGTTCGTCAAGAAGCGCCTGCCGGGGGTCAAGGTCATCGCTGGCGGCACCGCCTTCAGCCTGTATAGCGACGCGATGATGGCGCGCCTGCCGGCGATCGATATGGGCTGTTGGGGTGAGTCCGAGCACAGCTTCGCCGAGCTCTTGCGCAACCTGGACCGGCCGTGGGATGTGAAGGGGGTCTACTACCGCGACCCCGACACCGGGGACGTCAAGTTCACCGGATACCAGGACACGGTCGACTTTGCCGCCCTGCGGCACCCGCGCCGGGATCTGGTCGACCCGGCGCCCTACCTGGCCAGCAGCTTCGTCAGCGTTGGGATCCAGACCAAGCGTGGCTGCGCGCTGCGGTGCATTCACTGCAGCGACACCTTCCTGTTGGGCCACCAGGTGCGCATGCGGCCGGCGCGCGATGTCGTGGACGAGCTGCAGGCCCTGGTCGAGGACCACCACGTCCAGCAGATGTTCTTCTGTGACCAGATCTTCAACATTCCGGTGAAACACGCCATCGACATCTGCAAGGAGATCGTGGATCGGCGCCTTCAGGTGGCCTGGTCGGCCTGGTTCAACGAGCACCGCAACACGCTGCCCGATGAGCTGATGGTCTGGCTGAAGAAGGCGGGCTGCGGGCTCTTGTCCTTCTCGCCGGACCATGTCGACGACCGCATGCTCAAGAACCTGGACAAGAACTTCCGCTACGAGGACATGCTCTACACGGTCCAGGTGGCGAAGAAGCACGGCATGGACGTCGAGTACAGCTTCTTCCTGAACTCGCCGGGAGAAGACTGGCGCAGCATGATGCACATCTTCAAGTTCTTGCTCCACGCCCGCTTGCAGCTCGGCAACCAGCTCCGGATGTTCACCTTGCTGATGATGAATCCGATCCGGATCTACCCCCACACCCGCTTGGCTGAGCTGGCCCGCGAACAGGGCCTCATCACGCCGGATCACAACCTGATCGAGGCGGCCTACTGGAATCCCGGCAACATCCAGCACGCGGTGACCGCCTGGAAGGCGACCGCCAAGACGCTGTACGATGTTCGCAAGCGTTGGAAGGACGCCACCGGAAACACCTACTCCAGCGTCACGCGCTGAGGGCCCAGTCGTTTCTTTGGGCGGTCTTCTTCGGTCACGTGATAGCGTGCGCCTTCGGTGAAAAGCGGCGAACGGAGTTCTCGTGACCAGTGCGGTGTCCATGCAGGATGCTCGCGCCATCTCCCGCCTCAAGGCCGGGGACGGCGCCGCGCTGACTGATCTGTGGACGCGCTGGAAGACGCCGATCTGGTCTCTGTGCCGCGGCATGGCGAGTGATGTCGAGCACGCCCGTGAGCTGCTGCGCGACATCTATGTCCACCTGCCTCCTGCCGCGCGCGGGTGGTCGCTGGACGCGCCGGTCTGCTGCCAGGTGTCGGCCCTGGTCTGGTCTCGGCTGCAACGCCGGCTGGAACTCAGGGCACCCGATGGCATCGACGTGCACATTCCCGACCATGCAGCCGCGCCCTCGCGCACCGTCATCGCCGGGAAGCTCGCCGCCATCGATCCTGAGCTTCGCGTGATCTACCTCCTCGACGTCTTCTTCCGCTGCCCGGCCGCAACCCTGGCGCGGATTTCAGGATGGGGCGAGGCCGACATCCGGACGGCCCGAGCCGCGGCCGCCTGGCAGCTCGTCACGGTGGGGACGCCATGACGCTGGACGTCTCCCATGCCCGGCAGATCCTGCCTTGCTTTGTCTGCGGCGACCTGCCGCCACAGATCGCGGTCCAGGTCCAGGCGCTGCTCGACGCTCACCCGCAGCTTGCGGCTGAAGCGGACGCCTTGAAAGGGGCCGAGGGCGCTTGCCGAGCCCTGATGGAGCGGCTCGCCGAGGAATACCCCGACGACCTGCTCGACTTCGATGACCTCTCCTTGTCTGCTGATCCAGACCCAGTGCCGACGCTCGCGGCACCCCTGCGGCCTTGGATGGCCCTGTTGGCGGCGGCGGCGTCCCTGCTGCTGGTGGTTGGGGCCGTCACCGCGCTGCACGCCAGTCAGCCTGCCTTGCAGGGGCTCCCAGACCAGCACGCGCTGCATGTGGCGGCTGATGACCCGGCCTTTATCGCCCAGACCGACCCGGCGACTCTCGGCCAGGCGCTGGTGGCGGGTGGGGTCGAACCAGGACTGGCGATGGTGCCGGACCTGAGCGCGCTCGGGCTCGACCTGGTCGGCGGGCAACCGGTCTCTGGCCGCCCCGGTGCGGTGCTGGTCTACCAGGGGCAGGGCGGGCATCGCTACGTGTGTCAACTCTACAGCGGTGCGCCGCCGACGGATCCCCCCGACGCCGTGCGCCATGTCGCGGGCACCACGCTGCGGGGCTTCCAGCGTGGCAATCTGGGCGTCGTGGTGTGGCAAGCCTACGGCATGTTCTGCATGTTCACGGGCGACGGTCCGGTGGACCAGCTCCTGGCGATGATCTCGAAACGGGTCGCCCTGGGTTGATGTGCGACGCGGGCTGCTACAGTCCGCGGTCATGTCCACCCTCTCTGCCCTCATGCTCGTGCCTTGGATGGGTGGTGTTGCGCCCGCCGCCAAGCCAACCCTGGTCCCCGACGCTCGGGCCGTTGTGTCTCCACAGCGGACCTTCGACCTCACCCACCTGGGGCTGGACCTCACCCTGCTTCCAGCACAGCGGGCGGTGGAGGGCACGGCCACCTTCACGGTGAAGCGCCTGTGGACGGGGCCCATGGTGCTCGACCAGGTGGCGCTGGACATCCAGCAGGTGTTCAGCGCGGCCGGCCCGCTGACCTGGCATATGACCGAAGACACGCTGGTCGTCGACCTGCCTGCTGACTTCGGGGTGCAAGCGGCACAAGACTTCTCGGTGAGCTGGCGAGCCACTCCGCAGACCGGTCTGCACTTCCGAGAAGGCGGGCGGTCCAGCCCGGACGCGGTGTCCGAGGTCTGGTCCCAGGGCGAGGGCGAGGACAACCGCTACTGGTTCCCCGGTTGGGACCACCCCGGGGATCGCTTCGACTACGACGGCGTTGTGCATGCGCCCAACGGTTGGCGCGCGGTCACGAACTCGGGCGTCGACCTGGTCAACTACCTGGTGATGGTGGCGGCGGGCCCCTATGAAGTGGTGACCCGCCCCGATCACCCCAATATCGAGGTCTGGGTACCACCGGGTACCGGGGACCAGGCCGTGGCGCGGGTGCTCGACCCGATCCCGGGCATGATGGCGCACTTCGCCGAGCGGACCGGCGTGCCCTATGCCTGGGGCACCTATCGCCAGATCTTCGTCCAGCGCTTCCTCTACACCGGCATGGAGAACACCTCTGCCACCATCGAGCACGCCCGCATGCTGGTGGATGACCGGGTGGCCGACACGTCGACCTGGGTCGAGAGCGTCGCGGCCCACGAGCTGGCCCACCAGTGGTTCGGCGACCTGCTGACATGCAGGAACTGGCGTGATCTCTGGCTGAACGAGGGCTTTGCGACCTTCTTCGCCGCGGACTGGATGGCGATCGCCCAGGGCCCCGAGCGTCACGCCGCGGTGGTTGATGACTGGCTAAAAGGGGCCAGTGATGACGCCAAGCCGATGGCCGGGCGCTTCTTCCAGGGTGCTGACGCGCCGCGGAACCACAACGTCTATGGGCGAGGCGCCGCTGTGCTCCACATGCTGCGGGTCTACCTGGGCGAGGAACGCTTCTGGGCGGGCTTGCGGGCCTACACCCAGGGGCACCAGCACGACCTGGTGCAGACCCGTGACCTGCAGCGGGCCATGGAGGCGGTCAGCGGTCGGGACCTGGACTGGTTCTTCGAGCAGTGGGTCGAGCTGGGCTTCGTGCCCTCGCTGACGGTGAAGCGGACCTTTGCGGAGGGCCGCCTGGACGTGACCGTCCGCCAGAAAATCGACGACAAGCACCCCCGCTACTCGTTGCCCGTCACCGTAGAGATCGGGCTCGCCGACGGCACCGTGATCCGTCGCCAGGGCTTCTTCGATGACGAGGAGCTGACCCTGTCGGTTGAGCTGGAACAGCCGCCGCGCTTCGTCGCCTTTGATCCAGACGGGGGGATCCTGGCCAAGCTCAGCTATGACCAGGACCCGGTAGCTTGGGCGGCGCAGCTCTCGTCTCCCAGCCCCCTGGCTCGGCGGGCCGCGATTCGGGCCTTGGGCGAGACGGATCGCTCGGACGAGCTGGTGGTCTTGTTGAGCGACAGCCAGGCCCCCTTGGCCGAGCGCGAGGCCGCGGCGACCGCGCTGGGAAGTCAGCGCGCGACCGACCCGCTGGTGACGGCGCTGCGCGATGGCAACGCGCGGCTGCGGCGGGTGGTGGCCGTGGCGCTGGGCAAGGCCGCGGACCAGTCGCCAGCCGGTGCGCTGCGAC
>JAADHA010000166.1:0-2194 GCA_013152105.1 Oligoflexia bacterium
CCCGCCGCAACAGGGCCAGGGGCTCGGGCTGGTCGGGAAGCTGGCGCACGGCGCGTTCGGCGTAGCGACGCGCGGCCTCGAACTCGCACTGTTCGGCCAGGAAGCGGGCCAAGAGCAGGTTTGCCCCGCCGTCCTCCGGCGCGAACTGCACGGCGAGGAGCAACAGGGCGCGCGCTTCTTCGACCCGCCGCTGCGGCGCCATTTTCTGGTCGTGCAGGGTCGCCCAACCCAGGCAGGAGAGGATCCCCGGGTGGTCCAGGCGCAGATCGCGGGCCCGGCGCAGCAGGTGCAAGGCCTGGGTCCAGTTCTGATCTTCCATCCTCTGCCGCCCCGCAGCCAGCAGACGTTCTTCTTCCGTGCCCTGGGGCTGGGCCGGCCTGGGCCGGGTCGGGCGCCCCTGGACCATCTCCTGGTACGCCCGTTCGACGCAGACCAGGATGTCCTCGGCCAACCGCTGGCCTTCGCGGGGGATGGCCGGGTCGGTGCTCATGTCCCGGTAGCGCTGGCGCATACGGGATGCAGCTTCTTCCACCATCTCTGGGCCGGCGGCGGCCGGAACGCTGAGCACCACCGCGGCGTCATGGTCCCGCAGCAGCGTCAACTCGCGCCGCAGCCGTGTCACGCTGGCGGCCATCTCGGACCGGCCCTGCTGCGCCGCCTGACGTGTCGCCCAGTGGCGACCGCGTTCAGCCAGACGCCGTCGCAGACGGGGCCACTCGCCACCCGGGTCCGTCCGCTTCTTCCGCCCGGCGCCGGGCACGATCTCGGTAGGCAGCGACGAGATCTCCGCCCGGCTGGAAGCTGATGTCGCCGCCGTCGTGTCACTGCCCCCACCTTTCGCGCGCCCCCTGCTGACCGGGCCCGCCCGCCCGCCTGGCTTGGCGCCAGCCACCAGGGGTTCGCCCATCTCGAGCAGCCCCATGGAGTCCAGCGCCTGAAGATCAGCCGACACCTGGCCCTGGTCCAGGGCAAGGCGCGACACGATCTCTCCAAGGGGATTCGTTGGCCGCGCAGATTCCAGCAGCTTGCGAGTGTGCGTGCCCAGGGGCAGCGCCAACAAGGGTGCGTCCTCTTGCGCCCTTCGCAGAGCCAAAAAGGACACACGACGCAGAAACTCATCCCCGTCCGTTGGCCGCACCCGTCCGAAGATCATCGCCCCGAGACCCAGGTGGTCACCGCGCGCGCTGGCCGAGCGCGAGGCGAACTCCATCTGGCCCCCATGCAGGGCGAAGCTGAGCAGCTTCCAGCCATCGCTGTCCAGAGGTCCGCCGCACCCGACCAGCATCCACCCCGCGGCACCATCGGGTCCGCAGGACAGGTGCACGATGCCACTGGACCTGCGCGCCCACAGGCGACTCATCTGCCGCACATTGTCCTGGCACAGGGGCAGACTCAAGCAGGTCGAGTTGGTCGGCAGGGTCACCCGCGAGAGCGTCGTGAGATCGAGGGGCAGCGCCAAGCCCGGGTCCGGGGAGCCCTGTTGCGCCCCGAAGATGGTCCCTGCCTGCCGCGCGCCCGCTCGAGACCGCGAAGTCGCCTGGGCCACTTCGCGGACCAGATCAACCAGGTCGAACATCGGGAATGGGCGCCGCAAGATCCGCCGAATATCGCACTCGGCCACCAAGGCGCGGACCGAACGCCGTTCGTCTTCGGCGCCGGTCGCCAGGAGCACCACCGTGACATCACCGCGGTCCCGACGTTCTCGGGCCGTGCGCACCAGGGCATCGGCGCCGCCCCCCGGCAGGCCAACGCCCACGACCAGAATCTGAATTTTGCGAGCGTCGAGACACCAAAGTCCACGCGCGACATCGTCAGCGATGACCACCGTGTGGCCCTCGCGTTCGATCACGCCTCGCAGCAATTCTGTGAAGCGACGGTCCCCGTCAGCGACCAGGATGTTCACACAGGCCCCCACGAGGAATTCCGCGCCGCTTCGGAAGTGTTGGGTAGGATATCACCCTAGGCCCCAGGGCGAACCGGTCCGCGGGCCGAGGAATCGTCTGATGATGTCGTCCTTCTTTTCCGCACCGTGACCGGCGATGCCGCACACACTCCTACCACGGTGCGACCAGATCGGGCCACATCACGCCGTCACCACCACCATCGTCGTCGACCCGCCAGCCGGTGGCCTGGAGGGGCTGATGCGGGCCGCCAGCTCGCGGGCGGGTCTGGCGACAATGGACCTCGGTGGCCG
>JAADHA010000166.1:2215-3386 GCA_013152105.1 Oligoflexia bacterium
GGTCCAACATTTTCCTGGCGAGCGGAGGATGGTGGGGACTGGCTTGTCGGTGCCAGGCAGCTCAGCAGAAACGGCCCCGCCGGAGGACCACCCCTACCCGGCGGGGTCGTCGGCTGGCTGGGCTACGAGGCTGGCGCGGCCTGCGACAGAATGCCCGCCCCTGCCGCTGCCAGGGACCTGCCCGATGTGTGCCTGTGGCGCGTCAACGGGGCGATCATCTACGACCGCCAGACGATGGGCTGGAGCGTCAACGGCACAGCAGCCTTCCATGAACAGGCCCAGCAGGTCATCTCCCAAGCTTGCCGGTCGCGATCGGCCGGGTCCCCAGTCAGGCCCAGCCCGACCCGGCACTCACCGACACCCCCCGGCGGACAGGCCGCGCGCTACCAGGCCGCTGTTCGGCGGGCGCTGGAGCGCATCGCGGCTTCTACCAGGTCAACCTGGCATGGCCCCTGGACCTGCCCGCTGTGGACGACCCGATCGGCGCCTGGCTGGCGCTGCGCAAGGCCAACCCGGCTCGTGAGGGTGCGCTGCTGCGACACCCCGACGCCTGGGTGCTGAGCAACTCTCCCGAGCGCTACCTTCACCTTGAACGCACAGGCCAGGGGCTCCAGCTCAGCAGCGCCCCCATCAAGGGGACCGTGCCCCGCGACGGTGGCAAGGCCGCGCTCGAGCTGCTGCGCAGCAGCCCCAAGGAGCGCGCCGAGTTGACCATGATCGTCGACCTGGTGCGCAACGACCTGGGGCGCATCGCCGCCCCCGGAACCGTCCGCGCCGAAGCTCGAACCCTGCGGGCCTGCGGCGACCTCTGGCACGCCGAGCAGGTCGTCCGAGCCACCGCGCGCCCCGGCCTGGACGCCTGGGATGTCGTCGCGGCCAGCTTCCCGCCCGGCAGCGTCACTGGCGCGCCCAAGGTGGCCGCCATGAAGGTGATCGCTGAGCTCGAGGGTCGACCGCGCGGGCTGTATACCGGCGCCATCGTCGCCCTGGGCGACAACGGAGAGGGCTGGCTAAGCGTCGTGATCCGCACCGCCACCATCTCGGGGGGACGGGCCCAGGTCTTCGTAGGAGCGGGCATCGTCGCCGACTCCAAGCCTGAAGCCGAGTGGCGCGAGACCCTGGCCAAGGCGCGCGCCCTGGCCAAAGCTGTCGGCCGGACCCCGTGAGACCG
>JAADHA010000103.1 GCA_013152105.1 Oligoflexia bacterium
CACCCGCAGGCCCTGGGGAGCCACCACCATCGCGAACCATGCCTGGACCTGTGGCTGGAGGTCGGCCACGACGACCTGGCCTTTCCCCCCGGTCAGTTCGCCGGTGGGCCCGCGCCGGTGTGCGTCTTCGACGGCAGCCAGGAAGGCTGTGATGCCGGCCGGGTCCGTGATGGTGCGCCCGCCGGAGAGCTGGCTGAAGCGCTCGGGCCAGCGATCACCTTTTGCCCATGGGTAGATCGCCAGGCGCGAGACCAGCGCGGCGTCCAGACTTCCGGTCGCGAGGTCTTCGGAGAGCTGCGATCCCCAGGGCAGCAGATCAGCGTCCGCCGCTGGCGGGTCCCCCCAAAGAAGGGGGCCGACGGCCCAGTCCACGCCCTGGGTGTCCATGATCGCGGTGACCCCACCTGACTCGGGGAGGGCCAAGGACAACTGGCCTACTTCGACCGCGGCAGGGCCCTCGGGCACCGACGCAACGACGATCCTGCCCGGAGCCAAGGGTTGGGCGGGCTGAACCACCTGGCCTTCAGCGAGGATCGCCACCGACGGAAAGACCTGGGCCGAGGCATTGGTGACCACGACGAGGCGATGGGGAGGGGCGGGTGGTGACGAAGTCGAACAGGCCATGATGATCAGGGGAAAAATGGGCATACTAGGCTCCGATGCACAACTACCCGATTTGGAGGCCCCCGTGGACTGAAGCCTGAGCAGCATTCTTGCTTGGGCGTCCTCTGAGCACAGCATGTTCCCGCGACACCTGCGCGGAACTCATCGGGACATATTCCAGGCTGGTGCGGTCTGGCGCATCCTGGACGGCTCCTTGACGGACGGTGGCACCGCCGACATGACCTGGGAAGACTCGATGCTGGCCACCGTCTTCACCGACCTCTACCGACCGCTCGGCGCCACCGTCACTGCCCGTCGCATCGGCCCTGGGCCGAGATTCGCTGAATACCGGGCTCCCACTTGCTCAGCGGCTGTTGTCCTTGCTGGTCCTGACCCGGCACGGTGACCAGCAGCCGACCGTCATCGCTGATCCGGTAGACCACGCCCGAGCGCACCTAGCCCCCGAGAATCGCCCTGAAGTTCGCCTTCAGGTCGGCCATATCGACGCTCACCGCGAGGACCTTGAAGTCGTCCGTGGTGTCGAGGACCGCGCTCCAGTCCAAGCCAGCCAAGGTCTTCGCCACGGCCAGGTAGGTCTTCTTCACTGCCTTGTAGTTCTTGGGTGTACGCAGCCCCAGCGCGATCTCGACCGCGAGCTCATCCAGCTCCGCGTCATCCAGCTCGAGTGACTCCTGCCCGTGGGTCGAAAAGCCGGCTGGGTTCCACAGATCGCTGGCTGAAGCGCCCGAAGCGCGCCAATGTTCGCGATCGCTCTCCAAGCCAAGCGATAGCGCAGGCAACGCCATCTCTTCTCGCGACTCCTCGCTGTAGGACAGCACCAAGCAGAATGCCGGAGCCGAAAACGTCGCCGCCGCGAGTATCTGCGGCACGACCGTCACCAGCCGGGCTTCCAAGGCCGACAGCAGTACCTTGAGCTTGGGGGGGGCGCTCCTGTACACCACATATGGCTTCGCACCCTCGCGTACCAGGCTCACCTTGTGCACCAGCCCGCCTTGGTAGGAGATCACGTAGTTCTGGACGGCACCCATGTCCGGCACCAACGTGATCGTGCCAATCCGCCCGTCCCGCCAACCGTAGTGTTTCACCGTGTGGCCAAACCGTGACTTGGTGGCGATGGCCACCAGCACGCCATCTTCGTAGACCCGCTGCATGATCGTGCCAGGCTCGTCGGGTCTGCGGTGCTGGTCGCGCCACACCCATTGCGGATCCGCAGCGTCTACAAATGTGTCGTTGCAGCATCCCTCGAGATCGGTGTGCTCTCGGATGAAACAGAGTCGATCCTCTTCATCGAACCCAAACGCGAACTTGTTCTTCACGTCCGCTGGCACCGTCTTGTACAGCCTGCCACGCGGCCACCCGCCGCATCGAGCGGAGTAAAGGTGTAGTATCGGCCGCTAGCCCATTCCCACCGAACAACGCGAGCCTTGCTTGCTGCCTTTCGTTCGGAGTGGCCTACGCTGGCTTCGACTCGACGCCGTTCAAGCTCATCCCAAGGTAGCGAGGTGGTCATGAGTCCCTCTGACGCGGGGCTGAGTGAGGTACGCCAACAGGCTCGTCCTCCTAACGTGCCTCTATTGCCAGTGCCGTTCGCGGCGCGGATCACCCCCGTCGCCCGCTCACTCTTGGTCCGCTCCAAGATCTGGCGGCGGGCATCCCTAGGACTGAGATCGTGGCTACTCCCACGTGGAGCGCTTCCTCACCCATTCGGTCATGCCCATTCGGGCGGCCGCCGCGCGCGCCTGCCTCAGCCGCCGAACGCTCCGGCGCTCCCGTCCGTGCAGGTGGTCCAGGCTCCCCAGGAACCAACTCCGCAGGGGGTGCGCAAACGGAAAAGAGCGTGCAAAGCGCCGCACCGCACGCTCCAAGGCGATCCCCCGAGCCCGCGAGGCCCAGACGGGCGTTGAAGCCTGGCTATGCGCGGTCAAGAATACGTCGCAGAGCGTACTGAGCGCCCAAATCAGCGTGGGATTGACCAGGCTCGAGTCCAGCAGCGCGTCCGCGCTCTGGGCCCACCGCGTCTCAGTCTCGAGGGCATCTCCGCGTCGCTGCGCCGCCCAGGCCGCAAAGGCGTGGATGGTCAGCTCGGTCGATGAGCTCGCCGCGGCTCTCGCCAACACCTCATCGGCCGTCGCGCACACGCGCCCCACCGTCGACACATCCCCCCGAGTGACCCCCACCGCCGCCTCTCCCACGAGCGCCGCGACCGTGTGGTGCGTGTCGCCTCGCTGCCGCGCGACCTCTTCCAGCGCCTGGCTCACCGCACGCGTTTCTTCGAGCGCCCCGACCGAGTGGTGGACAAACATCAGCACCGTCAGACACTCGCCGACTCGTCGGAGATCTCCGAACTCGCGGCTCAGGCTCGCGCCTCTTTCAAGCTGCTGCTTGGCCTGTGTCCAGCGCCCGCGGGAGAGCTGCAATGTCCCTATCACCAGGCGCAGAAAGCTCTCGGCGCTTGGATCTCGGGCCGCAGAGACGGCCTCTTCAGCCCGCGAGAACCACCGGTCTCTGAGCCTGCCCAGCCCGAGCAAGGCGGCGGCGCCCCCCGCGGCCGCGTAGCCCCGCACCAGCTCTCCGCTGGCCACCGTCCGCTGCGCGATGTCCAGCGACTCCAGGGCCGAGCTCAACGATGTCAGGCGGTCGTTGGCGTGGATCCCGAGCAGCGCCAGCCGCCCATGCGCGCGCGCCGCCTCTAGCCGTCGGTCGTCCGCCGCCGTATTCACCGCGCGCACCCCAAAGGCCTTCCACACTTGGCGACCGCCCACCCACGCCAGTCGGATGAGCCGCCCGAGCCTGCTGGTCGCCACCGGATACCCCAGCAGGGCCGCCGCCGTCTCCAGATGCGCTCGGCCGCGATCCAGGCTCCCGAGCCCCACGAGTGCCTCACCCACCAGCCGATGCCAGCGCGCCGTCTGGGCCTGCTCGTGCGGGAGGTGCAGCCGCTCCTGGAGATCCAACGCGTGTTGCAGCGCGTCGATCGTCTCCTGGTGTGCAAACGAACGGGCCGCATCTTCGCCGGCGCGCGCAAGGTAGGGGATCGCGCGCGGGGCCTCGTCGGCGCCCAACCAGTGAAAGGCCAGACGGCCCCACGCGCTGGTCTTTCGGGTCGCCTCTTCGCGTTCGCGCCACTCCGCCGTCCGTCGATGCAGCCGCTGGCGCTGTGACGGCAAGAGGCTGTCGTAGGCCACGTCGCGCACCAACAGGCTCTGAAACGAGAAGCGCTGACCCGCGTCGGCCACGGGGGCCGTCAGCAGCTCTTCGTTCGCCAGCGTCCCGAGCTGCTGCGCCAGGTCTTCGTGGCGCTCCGATCGCGGATGGATGGCGCAAATCTCTCGGAACCAAAACGGCGAGCCCAGGACACTCGCCACCCGCAGCGTCAGCCCCTCGGAGACGCCCAGGATGTCGATCCGTTGCTGAATCGCCGCCCGGATGGAGTCCGGCAGCGCCAACGCATCCAGGGCCTCCCGATTCGCGCGCAGCACCACCTGCCCGCCTTCGACCTGCAGGGCG
>JAADHA010000203.1 GCA_013152105.1 Oligoflexia bacterium
CTCCAAGCTCTCGACCATCGAGCGATACGTCAAGGCCCTCGGGGGCGAGGTGGAGTTGGTCGCCCGGTTCGGTGACCGATCACTCCGGCTGCACCTGCAATGACGGGTCGCGCATCCACAACGCCCGGAGAACGCGCGGAGCGCCCCCCGCAAAAAGAGAAGCCCAGGCAAAACCTGGGCTTCTACTCGAAAATGGTGGAGGCGGCGGGAGTCGAACCCGCGTCCGAAGCTGCCCAGTGTCGGCGTCTACGTGTGTAGCTCTCGGAGAAGCGACGCCGGCCAGGTCCGAGAACAAGCCCTAAACCAGCGTTGGCAGCGAATTACCAGCGATTTATCGTCCCCAGCCACCACGCCACGCGATGGATCAGGACTATCCAGGATGAATTACGCCCGATTCCGCCGTCCTGGCACAGACGGGTCGAACGACTCACGCGGCTTTACGCGGCGAGAGCGAAGTGCTTGTTGTTGTTGGCACTTGTTGGGTTTTGCAGTGGGTTTTACGAGGACATAGCACCTCGACACGCAGCCTCGACCAGTCACAACCCCGTCGAAACCGTTGCGCCCCCAGATTATGACGACGCCGCTTGGTCCGACCAGAGTCTTCTCTCTTCTCTTCTCTTTCTTTGGCTCTGGGGAGAGGTCGGGAGCGGTCAGCGCTGTCAAGGACCGGTCGCCCGGTCATGGATAGCTTCACCGCCCCAAGCCGTTACGTCAAGGGCCCGTGACTGGAAGGGCGACTGGAAGGGCGACTGGAAGGGCCGTCCAGACAGGCGCGCCAGGGTCTGGTAGAAAGAAGCAGGGATCGCCGCTGATGGCGACCGTCGGACTGGAAACGGCATGTCAACACCCAGCGCCAGCGAACCCTCCATCGACCAACTGCTCCGCTCTACGCCGCTGATGGCCGGGCTGGACCGAACGGCCCAAGACTCCCTGGTCTGGCGCTTCCAGCACTGCCGCTTCAAGACGGGCGACGCGCTGATCCGCACGACGGACAACAACACGGACCTGGTGGTGCTGTTGGATGGCTTCGCCGAAGTCTACGCCCGCACCGGGAACAAGCGCTACCTGGTGGCGATCCTGGACCCGGGCAGCGTCCTGGGCGAGATGTCCTTCTTCGACGTGGCCTCGCCCCGCACGGCGGACGTGGTGGCGGCGACGGCGGGCACGGCGGCGATGCTGCCCCGCGCGGTCTACGACGAGCTGCTGGCTGAACAGCACCCGGCGGCCGAGTCGCTGGAACGCGCAGTGCTCCAAGCGCTCTCCCTGCGAATGCAGTACACGAACGAGACCCTGGCTGAGCTGCTGGACACCCACAAGTCCGGCGGCCTGCTGACTGGCCTGGCCCGCATCTTCGACCAGAACGGGGACGCCCAATGACCAGCCCCCCAAACACACCGCCCTCTCCCACACCGTCGGCGGCCCTCAAGCGCGCAGTGGATGTCCTGGCTCGCCTCCCCGGCCTGCTCGACGCGGACACCAAGACGCTGACCGCCCTGGCCGAACAGTTCGATGAAGCCACCTACAAGGACGGCGAGCTGATCTGCAAAGAGAGCGCCCCGGCAAAGTCGCTCTACGTCCTGGCCCGCGGCCAGGTGGACATCCGCAAACGCTCGGTCAGCGGACGCGTTCACACGATGGCGACACTGCACGCACCGTGCCTGTTCGGCCACGTCGGGGTGCTCTCCCTGGCAGAACGCACGGCCAGCGTGCTGGCCCACGGCGACGTGGTGGTGCTCCAGATGTCGGCCCGCCGCGCTCGGGTGGTCCTCCGCACAGGCGACTTCACGATGGCCTCGCCCTTCCGCCGCGCGCTGATCGTCGCGATGTGCAGCCAACTCACCAGCGCTACGGCCAGCGTGGCCCGGCTGGCGGTGGANNNAAGAATGGCACCCCCCGCCGGACGGCCTGGTAGAGGCCAGCCACTCGGTTCGCGCCCGAAGGCAGGGTGGGAACGGGGCCCAGGACGACCGCGACGAGTCCGAAGACAGCACGCTGCCGGACGACGCGGAAGAGCGCCTGATGAAGGGGATCTCCCAGGTCTGAGGGGTTAGCGGCCCCGACTACCAAGCCAGATGCCTGGAACCTGGAACCTGGAGCCCCGATGATCCGCCTGACCTCCTACCTCAACGATGCCTGGCACCAGGGCCAGGGTCCCACCCGCCCCTTGGTGGACCCCAGCACAGGACAGACGCTGGCCGAGACGACGACGGCGGGCCTGGACATCAAGGCGGCGCTGACACACGCCCGAACGGTGGGCGGACCGGCCCTGCGCGCGCTGAGCTTCGCGGATCGCGGCGCGCTGCTGAAGGCGATGAGCCGCGCCCTGCACAAACACAGGGAAGCGCTGATCGACGTGTCGATGGCGAATAATGGCGCGACCCGAGGCGACGCGAAGTTCGATGTGGACGGCGCTACGGGGACCCTGGCCTGGTACGCCAGCCTGGGTCGGCGCCTGGGCGATGCCCACTTCCTGCTCGACGGCGACGCGGAACGGCTCTCCCAGGGGGCCCGCTTCGTGGGCCAGCACGTCCGCCTGCCTCGCCCCGGCGTGGCGGTCCACATCAACGCGTTCAACTTCCCGGCCTGGGGCACCTTCGAGAAGATCGCAGTCAGCATCCTGGCCGGCGTGCCGGTGCTGACCAAGCCGGCCACGGCGACGGCCCTGGTGGCCTGGCAGATGGCCCGAATCGTGCTGGAAGAATGCGATCTTCCACCCGGATCCCTGTCGTTCCTGGCGGGACCGGCCCAGGATCTGCTCGCACACCTGGGACCCCAGGACTTGCTGGCCTTCACGGGCTCGGCCCAGACGGGCAGCAAGCTGAGGGCCGCGGCGATGGCGGCGCCGGGCAGCGTGCGGGTCAACGTGGAAGCAGACAGCCTCAACGCGGCGGTGCTGGGCCCGGATGTCGCGCCCGGTGACGACATCTGGGCGGCCTTTTTGCGCAACGTGGTCAAAGACCTGGTCCAGAAGACGGGCCAGAAGTGCACGGCGGTGCGACGCGTGCTGGTCCCGGCGCACCACCTGGACGACGTGGTGGCGGCCCTGAAGGAAGAGCTGGCCCAGGTCGTGGTGGGCGATCCCCGCGCCCCGGGCGTGACGATGGGACCGGTGGCGACGGCGGCTCAGCTTCGCGACGCACGCGCCGGGATCCGCCGCCTCTCCGATCAGGCCCAGGTGGTACTGGGCGGCACGGATCGCCCCGATTCGACGGCTCTGAAGGGCGTGACCGCGGGCAAGGGCTTCTTCATCGCGCCCACCCTGCTGGTGGCCAGAAACGCCCGCGCCGCCACCCAGGTTCACCGCCACGAGGTCTTCGGCCCCTGCGCCACGGTCCTGCCCTACGCGGGCGCGACGGACGGCTCCACGGGCAACACGGCGACCGAGGCGGCGGAGATCGTGGCCCTGGGCCAAGGCTCGCTGGTCAGCACGGTCTACACCAACGACCGCGACTGGCTGGGCGACTTCCTGCTCCAGGCGGGGCCCTGGAACGGCCGGGTGATGGCGATCTCGAAAAAGGTCGCAGACCAAGCCACGCCTCCGGGAATGGTGCTGCCGAGCTGCGTCCACGGCGGTCCCGGTCGAGCGGGCGGTGGCGAAGAGCTGGGTGGCCTCCGCGGCCTGGACTTCTACACCAACCGGGTGGCGGTCCAAGGTGATCGCGGCCTGCTCAAGAAGATCCTGGGCGAGGCGTGACGATCGCAAGGCCAGCGGTGGCTTCCTGGGCACGGGCCCTGAAGGACCGCGGGCTGGCACCTCGCATCGACGAGCCCCTGGCCCGCCACGGCTTCTGGCGAATCGGTGGGCCGGCGGATCTATGGGTCGAGGTCCCGAGCACCGACGACCTGCGCGCGGTGATGGCCCTGCGCGCGCCGCTGACGGTGATGGGCAAGGGCAGCAATCTGCTGGTCGCGGACGCAGGGATCCGCGGGATCACAGTGAAGCTGACAGGAGAGTTGCGAGAGGCGAAGCTGCCCGGCACTCGGGGCGAGGCTCCGGGCGAGGCTCCGGGCGAGGAACCGGGCGAGGAACCCGTCGCGATCGTCGG
>JAADHA010000327.1 GCA_013152105.1 Oligoflexia bacterium
CAGCGCCAGCGCCGCATGGTTCAAGCCCAGACCATCTTGGGTACCCGGAAAGATGTGGGCGGCGACCTGCCACGGCTCGGAACCGCCCGGGGGCACGGTGACGGCAAAGCTGCCGAGGAAAAAAAAGTCGCCGGTCGTGATTGTTGCGGTCTGGGCATCGGCCATGTCCATGAACGACTCCTTCTTGTCCTGGTAGTCCGGCGGGCCATACCATAGAGAGAGGGCATTGGGAGTAAAGTCGGGGGCCAAGCTGGGTTCGTACCACGTCCCGGAGTTGCCGAACATGTAGTCGACGATCCCATCCCCGTCGAAGTCCTGCGATGCGTCGATTTCATTTGCTCCCAACGATTTCCCTTCCGTCCAACCCACAGTCTCAGCATCTGGATATACCCAGCGTGCGATGGTCGCGTCGTCGACATCCACGCTGCCGCCACTGGTGTTCGACGGCGCCTCGACCAGGCGGAAGGCCATCCCCGTGTGGCCGGCGTCGTCCACTGGGGAGTATCCTTCGTATGCGACCAGCTCGGGTCGGCCATCACCGTCGGAATCACCCGCATAGGCCAGGTGATTGCCCATAAAGCCGAGGGGATGCAGGTCGGCGTTTCGCGACACCGTCCACCAAGCATCACCAGCATCAGTCATCGACGAGAACCCGCACTCGTCGATGACCCCGTCACAGTCCTGGTCGATGTCGTCGTCGCACAGGTCCAGCACGCTGGGGTTGATGTCGGGGTCTGCATCGTCACAGTCCGTCCCGTCGACCCCCTTGCCACCGTCCCAGTCGTAGCCATCCCCGTCCCGGTCGTAGTCGCCGGGCAGTCCGTCGCAGGCTTCGTCGATGCCGTCGTAGAGGATCTCTTCCGCGCCAGGGTAGACGTTCGCCAGGGAATCGTCGCAGTCATCGGCGTTGGCCGACAGGCCGTCGGTACAGTCACAGGCGGCAACGGGACTGTCCAGGTTCCCATAGCCGTCTCCGTCGGCGTCCGTGTAGCAACTCAGGACATCCGCCGAGCTGGGCGGATCGACAACCCCGTCGCAGTCGTCGTCGATCCCATTGCACATCTCCACGGCGTCGGGGTTGACGGCTGCGTCGGTGTCGTCGCAGTCGTCCGTGTTGGCCGCCGAGTCGGCCGGCATGACGCAGCTACTTGCGATGGCCGCGCCCGCGCCGTAGCTGTCGCCATCAGTGTCGGCATACCAGGTGGTTGGAGACGGACAGACGACACCGCTGCCGCTGGGCGAGGCGCCCGGCTTGGCCGAGGTGCAGGACAGGAGCAGCCAGCCCAGCGATGCCAGCACTATGGGCACTGCGAGGTTGTCCACACGGTGCGCTCCGAACTTGCTCGAATGATCCACCAAGCCCGGGCGCGGATTCGTCTGGACCCTGTGGTCGCTGCGAGCTTAGCACAGGCGGTGCGCGGTGTGTACCCTGCTCGGAAAATATCTCAGGACCATGGCAGTCGTGGGCCTACTCAGGGCGCGGCGATGCCCTGCTCCGAGGACACAGCCCCATGAGCACAAGCAGGAGCATCACCGCACCGGCTCCAGCCGCTTCACCGTCAGCACCGCGTCGAGGGTCAAATCCGAGCTGGTGACGGCGGCCTGGTGGACCTCGGCCGCCAGCACGGCCCGCCCCTCTGCCAGGCTCATCGCGTCGATATCGACCTGGGTATAGGTCTTCTCGGCCGTCCCGTAGACGGTGACGGTGGCCAGGGTGTCCGCGGTGAGTTCGCCAGCCGGCAGGTTGAGTCGGCCGACCTCGACCCCGTCGATGTACAAGGCGGTGCCATCGTCGAATCGAACAGAGAGGGTCGCGCCCGACAGATCGCCCTTGCCCGAGGGTATGTCGAAGGTCGTGCGGAACCAGGCGGTCTGGTACTTGGCGCTGCTGTTGCCACCGTAGGAGATCACGGTAGAGACGGGGTCCCCATAGCCAAGCGGCGCGGGCCCGGTAGCCCATGCGCTGTCGTCGAAGCCGCGTTCGTTCCACCCATCGCCGGGACTGTCCGCGCCGTCCCAGTAGGCCCAGGTGGCCCCGGATGACACGACCTCTTCCTGAACAGTCTCCAGGCGCTGGTTGGTGGCCCCCGGCGTGCCGAAGGGCATGGTCTCCCAGTTGTCGGATCCATCGGGAAGGCGCGCCAGCGCGACGTCCGTGGCGAGGGGCTGGTAGACCACCCAGTCCAGGGCTTCGCCTTTGGGCGAGAAGACCCCGACGCCCTCGCCGCTGGCGTTGAGGCGGAAGGGGAGATGGTCGACCGTGGGTTTCTGGCTGGCGTCGGCCCACAGCAGCAGGTAGCCCCTTGCGGCCAGGCTTGTGCCCTCGGGAAGGACCGCCTGGAAGGGATTGGTCCAGTCGTCGCTGACGCCAAAGCCCGAGAGATCGAGGTCCGAATCCCCGGGGTTGTACAGCTCCAACCAGTCCGAGAAGACGCCCGCATCGTCCGACACAGAGCTTTCATTGTCCGCCATCAGTTCGTTGAGGAGCACGGAGGCTGGGATCATCGTGCCGCCGTCCAGGGTGCCACCGTCCGTGCTGCCGCTGTCTGGGCTGCCACCGTCCGGGCTGCCACCGTCTGGGCTGCCAGCATCGCTGCTGAGCGTGCCCGAGTCACTGTTCACGGACGGTGTGACCGTGCGACAGCCAGCCAGCCCGACCAGCACCGCCCAGGAGAGCACGATCACTCCCCGTCGCCGATGCTGTCATCCTCGGACAGCAGGGTCACGCGCTCGACCCCCTCGATGGCGGCCAGGTCTCGAACCAGGGACTCGAGCGAGGCGCGGCGGCCCAGCACGACTCGATAGTTCAGGCTGAGGGACTCGCCAAAGCGCAGGGTGCGCGCCGAGGTCAGCCAGCGACGCCGCACGTGGCGGTCCAGCACGGGCACGAGTTCTGCTTCGCCGGTCTGCCACGCGGAGATGTCACAGCGCAGCAGGTGGACATCGGCCTGTGGGCGAGCGCCGGGTACCACGCCCAGGACAACCACCGCCAACACCGCGATGCCGGTGCCCAGCGCGGCGACCTGGGCGTTGCCGACCCCGCAGGCGATGCCAATGGCCAGCGAGAGGAAGACGAAGGTGATGTCCCAGGTGCTGCGCAGCCGGGTGCGGAAGCGGACGATGGCCAGCGCGCCGACCAGGGAGAAGGCCCGCGCCAGGCTGTTGCCGATCACCAGCAAGACCAGCGCCGAGACCAGCGGGAGCATCGCCAGGGACGCCACCAGCGACGGCGGCACCAGGCGGTGGGGCACCGACCAGCGGTGTACAAAGGCGACCACCAGCCCCATCACGAAGGCGGCCACCAGGGCCTGGATCACGGCCTGGGGTCCCAAGGCCGAGACCTGCTCCAGCAGCAGCGCACGCTCCAAGGCGGTCATCGGGCGCCCCCCACCAAGGGCTTAGCGCTGGCTATTGCCGAGACGAAACCCTGACCCGCCCGCCGAACGCTGTAGGGGGTGAGGTAGTTCAGTTCGATGCTGCGGTCGTCTCGCAGGCTGCGGCAGACGCCCAGGGCAAACTTGGAGACGGCTTCGGAGCACAGCCGGAGCTGACGCACCAGGTCTCGCATCCAGCGTGGTTAGCAGCCGTAGAATTTCAGCTCCAGCACCATCCAGTCTGCCGGCAGCAGGGGGACCTGGCCACGCCGATGAAGCTGGCGAGGGTCACCACCGGCGGTGGCCATCACCGCGTGGTCCAGCGTCAAGCGCGCGGTGCCATCCTCGTAGACCTCGCGCGTGTAGTGGGTGACACAGACCGGAATCATCGCGGCGGCCTCGGTGATCGCAAGCCAACGCTGTGCGAGCCGTCTGTCACGGCCACCGTGGATCCGGTCGACCGCAGCCCGCCAGGGATGGTCGGGATCGCCAGTCGCCCAGGCCAGCGCACCGCCGACCGGCACGCGGTGCTTTACGACCCGCTCGCGCAGCTTGCGCTTGGCTTCCAGGAAGACCGGCGCGTCGTCCCCAGGCTGACCATAGGTTCGGATCCGCTGGCGATTGCGGATGTCTGCTTCGGCCAGGCGGCGCGCGTAGCCGTCGAGTCTGGGTGAGTCCAGGTAGAGGGAGTGGACGTAGTAGCCAAAGGGTGGCGGGTCACAACGCGCCCAGCGCAGCTCGGCGGCGTCGGCCAGGCTGGCCGCGTGGGCACCTGGGACCACGTGGCCATCGACGGCCGCCAGCACCGCACCGCGCATCGAGACCGGCAGCGCGTACTTCAGTTCGCTGCGACCTTCGAGGGAGGAGTTCACAGCACCCCCAGGCCAAAGGAGAAGCTGCCGGTACCCAACACGCGCGCCCGACCGGTCGCGCCCACGGCCATCGGCTGGTCGAGGGTGGCCACAAGCCACACGACAGGCTCACCGCCCAGCGTGCCCGCCATGCTGCCCACGGCCAGCACCCGGCCGTCCACCGGGGATCCCGCGCTGGCGGTCGGCGTGAAGCGCACCGGGTCGCCCAGGGACACCAGGTCTCGGGCCGCTTCACTGACGGCGATCTGCAAGACGGGTGTGTCTTCGCCAATGATTGAGACGACGGTCGAGATGATGTCCTCGCCCGCGGTCATGGTGACCGTTCCGGAGATGGGCGAGGTCAGGGCTTGGCCGTTGAGGCGGGATTGGGCCGCGTTCAGGCGCGCCTGGATGACCGCCTGGCGAGCCTGGAGCTGTGCGATCTCTTCGGCGCGTGCGGGCTTGCGGACCTCGGCCAAGCTGGCGATGGCCAGGTCCCGATCCGCCCGCTGCACGGCGACCTGGAGTCCTGCGTCTTCGGCCGACCAGGCACCGACCGCCCCGGCTTCGGACAGGTCCCGGACGTGGGCGAGGTCTGCCTGTGACCGGGCCAGCGATGCCTCTGCCACGTCGACCGCCTGCCGTGCTCGGGCCACCGCTTCTGGCCGCCCGCCCGCCAGGAGGAGCGCCTGCTCGGCATGAACGGCCTGGAGTTGGGCCTGGAGCGCCGACACATCTTCGTCCTGGCGCGTCGCCGTCACGTGGGCCACGTCCGCGCCGATGTCGACGTGCTGACCGGCCTTCAGGCCCTTGGCTACCTCGACCACCACCGGGTCTCCGCGGTCCGCCTGCAAGACCCCGTCCGACACCACCACGGGTCCACCCGGGACGCGCCCGTCCAGCAGGGTCCACCGCACTCGCCCGTCGCCCTGGTCGGTCACCCGGAACTCGGTGGCCGCTTCGACTCGCGCCGGTCCCTCTACGCGGCCCGCCCCCAGCGACCAGCCCACCAATCCCAACAGGATGCCCACGGCGACCACGGCGAGCACGAGGCGAAGCGGGTTCACGGTGCGCTCACGGACCACAGGGTGGGGGCGATGCCCTCGCTCAGTGTCAGGAAGCCATTCGAGAGCGCCGCCAGGGCTTCACCCTGGGGCTCAGATGGTGCAGGCGTCAGGCAGGGCCCCACCGCCAAGGCGTCCGAGATGGATGTCCCCGTCGGCCGTGCAAACACCAGCACCTGGGTGTGGGTCCGCATGAAGATCCGGTCACCCGTCGGCGAGATGTCCAAGGCCGTCACGCGACGCCCACCCTGGTAGACATCGTCGCTGAGGTCGATCTGGCCGACCTGAGTCAGGGTCTGCTGCGACCCGGCTTCGGCCATGGCGTCTGCCTGGAACAGGCGCACCAGACGCTTCTCCTTGGTGGAGATCAGCAGGAGATTGGTCTGCGGATCGACGGCCAGACCTTCGGCATTGGTCGGTTGTTCCGGCCAGCGCAGCGTCAGCTTGGCGGCCCCAGCGACGACCTGGTCGGCATCCACGGCCGTCGGCTCGGCCAGCCTCCAGACCGTGATGCTGGAGCGGTTGTTGTCGTTGTCCCCGATGTCGCCGATGAAGATGGTCGCGTCACCTGTGGGACCGACGCCGATGGCGATGTCCTCCCAGTCCACATTGTCTGCGCCAAGCAGGGTTACGGACCCTCGGTCCCGACCGTCTCGACCCAGTCCATAGATCGCCGGCTGTCCTCCGCTGTCGTTGTGGGTCCACAGCAGGTCGTCCTGCGTCCGGCTGGCGACCAGGCCCGACGCTTCCGTGATGTCCGCCCGCGCGACCGTCCCCAGCGCCACGGCCTGACCAAAACCCACGCACTGCGATGGGCGAGCTGCACAGGCCGTGGAGAACAGGGAGAGGAGAACGAGACCGCTCATCCCCCCATTGTGGCCGTTGTGTGACAGCCTTCGTCAAGTCCGGCGACGCTTGCGCGCCCCGCGCCCACCCCACTCTCGGCCAGAAGCGCTGGCGCGCAGCATGGAATCTTCCGCCGTCGCAGCCTGTCTGCGGGCCGCCTTGCAGGCGGAGATGCGCACCGCTGGCCTGCCCGGTGGCGCGCCACTGCCCCAAGGCGCGTCCTGTTCAAGCGTAGGATGGTGCCATGCTCTCCGCCCTTTCAGCCCTTCTCGCCCTTCCTGCCCTGCTGGCTGCGCTGCTGGCCTGCGCCCAGACCACCGGCCCCGCGCTGGACATCGACGGCGATGGCGACGGGCACGCCGCGCTCACGGCTGGTGGCGACGACTGCGACGACGCCAACCCCCAGGTCTTCCCCGGCGCCACGGAATCCTGCAACGGCCGTGACGACGACTGCGATGGTCTGGTGGATGAACCCTTCGATGTCGATCTGGACGGCTGGCTGGCCGACGCCCCGGGTTGCCTGGCCGTGGCTGGTGCGGTGGACTGCGACGACGCCGACCCCGCCGTCCACCCCCAGGCCACTGAGACCTGCAACGGGATCGACGACGACTGCGATGGAATCACGGACGAGGCCGAAGACGCCGATGGCGACGGCGTGAACGCCTGTGATGACTGCGACGATGGCGATCCGTCCACCTGGCCCGGCGCGCCCGAGCTGTGCGACGGGATCGACAATGACTGCAACGGCCAGGCCGACGAGCCCTTCGATGAAGACGGAGACGGCTGGTCGCCCTGCGGCGGGGATTGCGATGACGGGGATCCCCTGGTACACCCCGACGCGACCGAGGTCTGCGATGGCGTCGACAACGACTGTGATGGCGACACCGACGAGGGCTTCGACCAGGACGGGGATGGCTTTGAGACCTGTCGTGGAGACTGCGACGACAGTGACGCGGCCCGCCACCCCTGGGCGGAAGAGATCTGCGACGGGCTCGATGACGACTGCAATGGCATCGTGGACGACACGCAGGACGCGGACGGTGATGGCGTCTCGGCCTGCGAGGACTGCGACGACAGCAACGCCCAGGTCTTCCCCGGAGCGATCGAGCTTTGTGATGGCGTCGACACCAACTGCGACGGCGAGATGCTGGACGACGAGGACGATGTAGATGGGGACGGTGTCCCGCTCTGTGGTGGGGACTGCGACGACGCCGACCCGGCCCGCGCTCCCGGCATGCTCGAGGTCTGCGACGGCGTGGACAATGACTGCGACGACAGCACCGACGAGACCGTAGACCAGGACGGCGACGGACTGAGCGTGTGCGAGGGGGACTGCGACGACACCAGCGCCGACCGCCTGCCCGGCGCGATCGAGATCTGCGACGGCATCGACAACAACTGCGACGGCGCCCGGGACGAGGACGCCTGCGACGGCTGCGAGGTCGTCGAAGACGGCGCCCACGCCTACCTCTTCTGCACCACCCCGCTGTCCTTCAGCGATGCCTGGGCCGACTGCCTGGATCGCGGCTACGACCTGGCCGCGGTCGATGATGGCGACGAAGAGACCTGGCTTTACGACGAAAGTCAGGCGCTCAGCGCCAGCACCTGGTGGGGGGGCTTCAACGACCAGGACACCGAGGGGACCTGGGTGTGGACCAACGGCCAAGCCGTCACCTATACCGATTGGGCATCTGGCGAGCCCAACGACTCGGGTGGCGAAGACTGCGGCCAGCTCTCCTGGAGCGGCGCTGCCTGGAACGACATCGACTGCGCCAGCACGGCGCCCTATGTCTGCGAGACGGCGGACTGATCTGGCTGGAAGCCGCTGCCGCCGCCGCCGCCCTGGAGCGCGGGCGTCTCGCACGCGACGCTCGGCGTGGGGCTCACACCCGCGCAGGGCCAGCTCAGGGAAACAGATCCGTCATCAGCGTCGCTGGCCGGTCCTGGATGAAGGCCACGGTGCTGCGCAGGCTGCTGGTGGAGTCCTGGCTGGTCGTCTCTTCAAAGGGGCCCGCCACCAGGTAGGGTAGCACCATGGCGTGCGCGACCGCCGCGTCTTCGTCCAGGCGCAGCGCGTCCATGCGATCGGCCGCTCGCCAGACCTCGCGCAGGTAGCGGGCCCGCAGCGAGGGCACCGCCAGACACCACACCCCCAGCGCTCCTCCGGCCACTTCGATGTTCCCGTCGTAGTCAAAGGTCTGGTCCACCCCCCAGGGCAGCAGTGAGAACAGGCCCGTGCTGGGATCGTGGTAGAAGCGGTAATTATTGGGGTACCAGAAGTAGCCGTCCCAGTGGCCGATCGCGACCTCGACCGCCATGGCCCGCAACAGTTCGTCGATGTCGACCAGCGACTCGAGTTGAGGCACCAGGGACTCGTCCGGGTCCTCGGCCAGCAGGGTGGCCAGCGCCAGCAGGTCGCTGCGGTCGTCGACATCGTCCTGACCCTGCTGGTCCTGGTCGAGCGCTTCGTAGCTGTCCAGCGTCAGGTCCTGGCCGTACTCGCCTTCGTAGAGGTTGCCCTGGGCGTCGTCGAACCAGCGCGCCAGGAAGCGATCATCCGGCGACTCGACGTTGAGGTAGATCCCGCGGTACTCGCCGTTGATGCTCAACGCGACGTAGGATGTGCGTGGGGCCGGCACACCCAGGTCGGTGAACAGCGTGTAGGCCTCGCGTTCATGGACCAGACTGTAGTCCTGCACCATATTGTTCAGGGTCAGCTTGCCCAGGCCCTTGAGTTCGGCCGTCCCGCCGAAGGTGTGCATGTTCACCTTGAGGGCCGCCTTCTGGTCCATGGTTCGCTTGCTGCCCCACTGCCCCTTGATGTGAACCCCGACCGGCGCCAGGGTGACGGCCCCGAAGGACACGCTGCCTTCGACATAGGTGGTGCTATCCGCGGCAAGCGCCGCCAGACTGGCCTCGGGCAGGCCGATCTCGATCGTCAGCACCCGGTCGGAGACAAACAGGAGGTCCGTCGGATCGGTGCTCTGACCGGGGTCGAAGGGGTTGGAATTTCCCGGCGTCGCCACGATGCTCTGGGCGATGTTGGCGCCCCCATCGGGAAAGCGTCCCAGCACCACGTCGGCGTCCTGCGCCCCGAAGGTCCAGGCGTCGAGCACGGGCGATCCCCGGTCAGCCGGCCCGAAGAGCACCACCGATCCGCCCGAAGCCGGCAGCTTGAAGGGCAGGTGCAGGGGTCCCTGTTCGGCCTGCTCATCCAGCCACAACACCAGGTGCTGGCCCGGCTGGAGGGTCGTACCCATGGGCACCGTCCAGGTCGGTCCGTCGGCGTCCGGCCCCAGCCCGTAGCCCCCCAGGACCACCGCGGCGTCGCCGGTCCCCACCAACTCCAGCCAGTCGTCTTCTTCGCCGGCTTCGTCGTCGAGCGTGCTCTCGTTGTCGGCCATCAGTTCGTTGATCAGCACCAGCGGGCGGGACTGTTCGCTGTCCGGCGTACCCTCGACCAGGGGGGCCACGCCGGGATCGGTCCAAGGCTTCGTGCCCCCAAGCGTGCCGCCCGGCTGGGCACAAGACAGCGCCAGGAGCAGGTCGGCTTGCAGGGCGAGGAGGACAGCCACCGGGGCAGTGTAGCGCTGGCCGGGATGCGGCGTCTCCCTCAGCGGCTGCTGAACACGACCCCAGGCTCCAGGCGCACGGCCGGGCGCACGCTGATCAAGGCCGCGAGGACGCTGATGATGGCGACCATCAGGCCCCCCGCCGCGGGCGCGAACCACATCAAGCGAAAGGGGTAGCCCCCGCGTGCCGCGATGGTGCCAACGACGACGCACACGCCCATGCCGATGCCCGTGCCGAGCACCGCTACTGCGCTGGCCTGGGCGAAGACCATCAGCACGATCTGGCGGGTGGTGGCCCCCATGGCCTTGATCACGGCGTACTGGCGCAGGTGATCGGTGGTGAACATGAAGAGCATGACCGCGGTGACTCCGAAGCCCACCGACGCGGCCAGCGACATCATGGCACCCATATCGCCCACGTCTTCGGAGTTCACCAGGTACCAGCGCACCGTGTCCGTCTTGAAGTCTTCGGTGCTGCGCGCCCGCAGGCCGGTCTGGTCGTGAATGCGCTGGGCGAGGTTCTGGGGATCGACACCCTTCGCCGCGCTCACCAGGACGAAGGTGATGCGGTGGCGCCCAGGGGGCAGGATGCGGTCGGCGTTGGCCAGGCTCATGTAGAGCAGGGGTCGCGGTGGGAAGCGAGGCAGGGTGTGGCTGTGGCCGACGATCCGCACGCGGTGGTTGTTGAGCAGCAGTTCGTCGCCCGCGCGGAGCTCTCGGGTCGGGGCGTCGAGGTGCGGGCCGTCCTGGGGCCACTGGTCTGCGGTTGAGACCGGCGTCTGCAGCTTTCCCTCGGTGCCCCCGGCGTCGACGATGGCGGCCTGTGGCAGCCGTAGCCCTTCTGTAACCGTCGCTGAGGCTGCTGGCGCCCCTGCAAGGGTGATGTCGTCCACACCGATCACATCGAAGCTCTGGATGCTGCCGTTGGCGAAGCGCGCGTCTGCCTTGCCCAGGGCCATGGGGGCTGCCCAGACGACACCGGCCACACTGCGCACCCGGGACAAGGCCGAGCTCGGCAGATTCACCGTCTGCTCGACGGACTGCACGGCCGGGTCCATCACCCAGACGTCGGCCTCGGGGTTCTCGGAGATGAGCGAGAAGCCGCGCGTCATGAAGCCCGCGAAGAAGGCGCTCGCGAAGGCGACCAGGAAAGACGCGAAGGCGATCCCGACGACCAGGCCGATGAACTTCGAGCTGTCCCCGCGCAGCATGGTGAGCGCGACCCGGATCATGGTGGCGGCGCCGAGATGTAGACATCCAGGTTCTCGCCGACCAACGACGGCAGGGCGGCGGGGTCCAGGCGGTAGATCACCTCGACGACACGCGAGTCCGTCAGCTCGGTGCCGTCCCCTCGGAACATGCTCTTGGGCACGACCATCGGCTCGATGCGCTCGAACTCCAGGGGCGCGTGGGCGCTGGGATCGCTGCGCCTGAAGGCCGTCGCGGGTGCGCCCGGCCTCAGGCGGCTGGCCTGGCTCTCGTCCACCTGGGCGCGCACGAAGAGGCAGCTATCGTCGCCCACCACCAGCAGCGCTGGGGCAGCGCCGGGGGCCGCGAACTGCCCGGGCCATGCGCGTAGGGCCAGGACCCGGCCGTCCAGTGGCGAGTAGAGGGTGCGCAGCTCGATCTGGGCCCCCAGCTCGCCAAGCTCGGCGCGGCGGGCGGCGAGTCGGGCCTTGTCGGCCTGGGCGGCGAAGCGACGGGCCGCGAGTTCCTTGCTGCTGATGATCGCGCCATCGCTGAGCTGCTCACCGGACTTCAGCAAGAAGCCGGACTGGTTCGCAGCGGCGAGGGCTTCGCGCACACGGGCTCGAGCGGTCTCTTGCTTTGCCAGCAGGTCGGCGGTCTGCAACCGCATCAGCGGCTGTCCGGCGGTCACGGTCTGGCCCCACTTCACCAGCACCTGGTCGATGACCCCGGCGGTGGGCGCGGCGACGGCCACCGCCCCGGTGCAGGGCTCGACCCGCCCCGTGCCGCCGATGTAGTTGTCGTAGGGGACCTGGGCGACGGCCACAGGCGTAGGCGCGGGTGAGGGTCCCGGCGGCCTGTCGCTGGCCACCGCGATCGCCATGGCGGCGAGGCCCACGACACAGAGTACGGGTGGGACCAGGGAGGAGATCTTCATGCTTGCCCTCCTGGGGCGGGGGCGGGCCTGGGGGAGTCTGTTCGGACGATTCTGCCGTCCTCGATCCGGGCGAGGCGGTCGGCGAAGCCGAAGATGCGAGGGTCGTGGGTCACGACGACCACTGCGCGATCAGGGGCGCGCGCGGTGTGGATCAGCAGATCCATGATCGCCTGGCCCGAGTCGTGGTCCAGGTTGCTGGTGGGCTCGTCGCACAGGATGAGCTTCGGCTTGTGGACCAGGGCGCGAGCGATGGCCACCCGCTGCTGCTGTCCACCGCTGAGTTCCCTCGGGCGTGCGTGCGCGCGGCCGCCCAGGCCGACGAGATCGAGCAGATCCGCCGCGACCTTTTGGGCATCGCGGCGCCGCTGACCGGCGATGATCAGCGGCAGAGAGACGTTCTCGGTGGCGTCCAGGGCGGGCAGCAGGTTGAAGGCCTGGAACACAAAGCCCATGGATCGGCCGCGAAACAGCGCGCGATCCTTCTTGCCCATGGCGCGCAGATCCTGGCCCAGCACCAGGCAGTCTCCCCGGTCTTGGGGGAGCAGCGCCGCGATGACCGAGACCAGCGTGGTCTTGCCCGAGCCCGACGGTCCCACCAGCATCAGCAGCTCGCCATAGGCGACGTCGAGGTCGATGCCGCGCAGGGCTTGGGTTGCCGCCGCCCCGGTACCAAAGGTCTTCTCGACGCCCCGGCAGGCCACCGCCACGGGGCTCACGGCTTGCTTCCAGCAGTGAGCGCGGGGATCAGCGCCGGGTCCTCTGTCGCCAGCAGCAGGTCCAGGCGAGCCGAGATCACCTGGCCGGTGAGCGCCAGCACCGCCGATTCGCCCTGGACCACCTGCTGCCGCAGCAGCAGCGCCGTGGCCAGGTCCAGCTCGCCGCCCTCGTAGCCCGCTTCGATCTGCCCCAGGGCCGCCGCCGCGTCGTCGAGGAGTTGGGGTGCGCTGAGGTCTTGCAAGCGGTCCGCGTCGCCGACCCGGTTTGTGGCGAGCCGTTGCTGGGCCGACGCGAGGTGGCTGGCCTGGATCTGCTGGCTCAAGACCACGGCCCGGACGCCCTGTTGTGCCGCTACCGCCCCCTGCTTGCGGGACCACAGGGGCAGGTCGAAGG
>JAADHA010000601.1 GCA_013152105.1 Oligoflexia bacterium
TCGACCTCATCGTCGGCGGCCACAGCCACACGGCCTTGCAGAACTACCGCACGGCGAACGGCACGGTGGTCGTGCAGGCAGGCTACTACGGGATGTACCTTGGTCAGATCGACCTGGCTTATGACGGTACAAGCTGGGAAGTCGAGAACTACACCCTGCACCTGATCGACGACACCGTGGCCGGGGACCCCGACATCAGCACCTTGGTAGACGGCTTCGTCGATGACCTCGACGCGGGTCCCCTGGCTGCCCTGGGCCACGACTTCGCCGAACCCATCTTGTCCGTGCCCGACGACATCGGCTACTCGCAGTGTACCGAGTCGACCATCGGAAACTTCGTGACCGATGCCTACCAGCAGACGATAAACGCCATCCCTGGTATCGACCCTGTCGATGTGGCCTTCGAGACCCAGGGCGTGTTGCGCGACGGCATGCTGCATGGCGACGGCGGCATACAGAGCTTCAGCGACATCTTCCGCGTGGTCCCGCTGGGCGCGGGGGCCGATGATCGGCCGGGATACCCGCTGGTCGACTTCTACATCACGGCCAGCGAGCTCGCGGACGCCTGTGAAGTCACCGCGTCCGTCTCGCCCTTCTTCGGATGCAACTACTTCGTTGAACACTCCGGCATGCGCTGCACGGTGAACATGGTCAACACACCCTTTTCGCGGGTCCAGCAGATCGAGCTCTGGCAAGATGGGGCCTGGGTGGACACGGACTTCTCGGCGACAAACACCGAGCTGTACCATGTGACCGTCGACAGCTACACGGCCAGCCTGATGTACACGCTGGAAGACCTGACCAGCGGCCTGCTGGTGATCACGCCCAAGGACGCCACGGGAACACCCTATTCCGACCTGCGCGATGCCATCTTCGACGCGGATCCCGCCACGGACGGTGTGCAGGAACTCAAGCTGTGGGAAGCGCTGATCGACTACGCGCAGACCATGCCGGACAACGACGGCGACGGCATTCCGGACCTGGACTCCAGCTACGTCTCGCCAGCAGGACGCCTGGTTGGCTTCGATCGCTGAGGGCTGAAGACAGGACGGCCCCCAGGGGTGAGCCTGGGGGCCGTCGTCATCAAATGGTCTGGGGCAGCCTACTCGGCGACGACCGGGGCGAAGACGATCGAGCCCGGCGAGGAGCCCATCGTGTTGGTCGGGAAGGTGTAGCCGTCCAGGGTGGCGCTGTAGCCGCCGATGCCAGCAGCCGGGATGAGGAAGAGGGCCCCACCCGTGGCGTCGGTCACCGTGTTCAGCGCTCCAGCGGTCGAGTACAGGCCGTCACTGCTGTCGCCGTCCTGGTAGTAGACCGTGGTGGCGCCCGTCACGGTGGCACCACCGAGGGGAGCGTAGGTCGAGTCCCACACGCCGCCCATCAGGCCGCCGTCCTTCCAGATGCTGCCGGTATAGCCGACCGCGGCCAGGCTGGCGTCCATGCCGTCAGCGTATTCCTGGCTGACGCTGAAGGCGGTCAGGCCACTGATCTCGCCGCCGCTTGCGACATCGGTGTACTGCGAAGGCAGGACCGGCGTGGCCGTGGTCAGGACGGAACCGGCATCGGCGCAGTCGTAGACCGAGACCAGGATGCCAAAGGCCGGCTTGGTGTCGACCCCAGCCAGCGAGAAGGCGCCGTTGTCGCCGACCTTTCCGCTCACCATGGTGACGGTGTCGCCACCCGTGACCGCGCCGTCGGGGTTGATGGCTGCGATGCACAGGCCGGCGGCCGCGGGGGCCGAGCTGGCCAGGTCGACGGCGCTGCCGGACAGTGTGAAGTCGACGGTTTCGGTGCCGCCGCCGTCGGTGCCGGTGTCGGTGCCGCCGTCGGTGCCGCCGTCGGTGCCGCCGTCGGTGCCGCCGTCACCGAGGTTGGTGCCGGTGCCGGTGTCGTCGGGCTTATTGGTGCAGCCGGCCGAGAAGGCCAGGGTGGCCAGTGCGGCCAGGGTGATGATCTTCATGTCTCCTCCTGGGTTGTGGCCCGTTCCCGAGTGGGGACCAGGCGCAGATCGCGACCAAGCGGAATGCTCAGATCGCGACAAACTTGATGAACACCGCGTACCCGGGGAGGCTTCCAAACAGGTTGCCGTCCCAGGAGTGCGCTCCTCCATCATCGGACGTATACGTCGTGATCCGCGCGGCCGGGATCAAGAACATGCCGGCCGCGTCGGCGGCCGTGCTGGTGTTGAGGCTGCTAGTGTCGCCCCACAGGCCGTCGTCTGGGGTGGCGTCCAAGTAGAAGGTGGGGCGATCCTTGCAGGTGGCACAGGTGACCGTGGCGCCACCCACCGCCGCGCCCGAGCTGTCCGTGACGAAGCCGGCCAGGAAACCTTCCGACTTCAGGTCGCGTTCGGTCTTGCCCAGGTCCGCTTGCATGGTCGCGATATAGTCGACCGAGGCAGACCAGGCGGTGACACCTTCGAGGGTGTCGCCGGCCCCCATGCCGTCGAGTTCTTCGGGTGCGACCCCGGTCACGGTGCGCATCACCGTGCCCTCGTCGTTGCAGTCGTAGACGCCGATCATCACGCCGAGGGTGGGCACGGACTGCATTCCGGAGAGCACATAGGTGCCGTCGTCACACAGGGTGGACACGATCAGGTATTCCGGGTCGCCGCCGGTCACGGCCGGGGCGGGGTCGATGGCCGCGACGCAGAGGGGCTGTGCGCCCGAGTCGGCCAGCGCCAGGGGCTGTCCGGTCTGGAGGTCGACGGCGGTCCCCGTGATGTTGATCCCCGCGCTGAGATCCTGGTCCTGCCCGCAGGTGGAGGTCTCGGGCGGGCTGGTGTCCTGGGGCTGCCCACCTTCGTAGTCGATGCCACGGCCCCAACACCCCGCCAGAAGCATGGCGCTGGCCGCCAGAGCGGCGGAGAAAGTGACCAGGCGGATAGGGCGAGCGGGGGTCGTTGGCATGGGGACTCCGAACAGATAGAACGGGCCTATCGCGTCCCAGGTCCAGCGGCAGGTTTCGCTTCGGGTTAGTCGAGCAGACCTCTGGAGTCCCCATGCTTCCCACTTCCCTGCTGCTCTCGCTGATCGCTGGCCCGGCTCAGGCTGGATCTATCGCCACCGCCGGCATCACCGGTGGTCTCGAGTCCGGCGCTGCCACCCCCAATGTCGCGGCGATCATGTACAACCCGGCCGCCCTGGGTGGAGCGAAAGGCTTCCAAGTGATGGTGGACGGGCAGATCTCCTTCATCGGGCTGAACGTCACGACCACGCGAAACGGGGGCGTCGACCCCAACACCGGCGCGACCTACCAGCCGGCGACCGCCCGCGCCATCGTGCCCAACAGCGTGGTGGGCCTGTCCTGGGCCGCCATCCCGGACCGCCTGACCCTGGGCCTGGCGGCCTATGACCCCTTCGTCGGGGGCGGCGACTACACCAGCACCGAGACCGGCACGGTGCCGCCCTACACGGGGCACCAGCGCTACCAAATCATCAACACGACCATCCTCACCCTGGCGATCGAACCCGCCGTGGCGGTCACGGTGGTGGACGGCTTTCACGTGGGCGGCGGTGTGTCCTATGTGCTGGACTCGATCAGCGTGCTCCAGGCCAGCGACCCGCTGGGTACCGAAGGCATCAACGCTTCCGAACTGGGCCAGGCCGTGCCGGACAACCCCTATGCGCTGGATACCTACCTGGCAGGGGACTCATCGGGGCACCACTTCGGCTGGAATGCGGGCATCTTCATCGACAAGTGGGACTACCTGCGGGTTGGCCTGTCCTACTCGGGCGGCGGAGCCTTCACGACGTCGGGTGATGGCTCGGTCACTGTTCCCGAAGACCTGTCGACGATCTCGGGCGGTGTCGTGGTTCCAGCCAAGGTCAACATCGACTTCCCGCTACCACCGATCGCGCGCTTGTACCTGGACTCACAGGTCACCGACAAGCTGAACCTGGGCGTGGGTATCGACTACCAGATGTGGAATGTCTGCTGCGGCGGGGAATCCGGCGACATCGCGATTGGCCTGACGAACACCCAGGGCGGGGCGATTGGTCCCGATGATGGCGTCACCATCGAGATCGCCACCGACCAATACAGCCCTCGAAGGCTGTGGAATTCCATGGACATCAGCCAGCTCGGTGGCGTGCAGATCAACCATGATCTCTGGGCTGGCTGGCGCCTGATGTACAACCAGAACGCGGTGCCAGACTACGCGGTCAGCCCCAGCAACCTGGACTTCCAAAACGTGGGCTTCGCGCTGGGGGGCAAGTACAAGCTGACCAATGCGCTGACGGTCGGCCTGTCCTACACCAAGTACGTCCTGTTTACCCGCAACATCACGGACTCGGCCTGGGACCTGCGTGATGGGAACGCTCGCTTCAGCCCGGAACTCCCCTACAAGGCGGGAACCAACGGCAGCTATGGCGGTCACGTCGACACGCTCGGTGTGCGCATCGGTCTGGCGATGTAGTGCCCGGCTCGGTCGACGCCATCGCCGCACGGGCCCTGGCGAACGCTGGCTTGTCGATCCTCGATTTGGGCCCTGCTGGCCTGGTGGTGGATCTGGGGACCCGCCAGGCCGACATCGGGCTGGGTCTGCTGCGTCGGATCCTGGCCCTCGCACCAGCGGACTCGCGAGACGCGCAAGTCGCGGCCTGGACCGATGGGGTGCTCGCCTCGCTGGCGGGTGCAGCCCCGCTGGGTGATGTCCGCCAGCGCTTGGTGCCACGCCTGCTCGCCCAGGCAGATCCGCGGCTGTTCACGACCGCCCTGGCGCCGGGCCTCCATCTGGCCCTGGCCGAGGACCTGCCGCTACGACAGCGCTTCTTGACCCCCTTCGACCTGCCTCGGCTGGGCCTGTCCATGGCCGACGCAACCGCGGTGGCGATGGCCAATCTCCAGGCGGCCACGCCTCCTCCCGTCCTGTCAGAGGGGGTCTGGAGCTGGGAATTGGGAGACGGATTGGACGCGGCGCGACTGTTGTTGGCGGGATCCTGGCTGGACGATGTCGCTGGCGCCCTGGTCGTCGCGCCGACCCGCGACCACTGCTGGGGGGTCGGGGTCCATGGCGCCGACGACATCGAGGGGGGCGTCCGCCTGGGGCTAAGCGCTCGCTCATGGCTTGTCTCTTCGCCCGCGCCGCCCTACCCGCTCTCGTCGAGCTTGTGGTGGGTGCCGGCAGGTGAAGGCGATATCGCAGCAGTATCGGTGACGCTGTCGGACGGCGCCGTGCAGGTCGGTGTCCCCGATGACCTGGCTCAGAGGCTCACGTGACCCCCTTCCCACTTCGTCGGCACACGATCCTGCTGGCGCTGGCGGGCAGCCGGTCACAAGGGATCCACACGCCCAGCTCGGACGTGGATCTCCGGGGGGTCGCGGTGCCGCCGGCCACGGTCCTGCTGGGCTGGCGCCGGGCCTGGGAACAAGAGGACGGACCCGGTTCCATGGACGTGTTTGCCGACCTGCTGTCGCCGGACGAAGCCCAGGCGGGTGCCCGGTACGGCCTGGAAGGCACGGTCTACGACCTGCGGAAGCTGGTGCGTCTGGCGGCGGACTGCAACCCCAACCTGCTGGAGCTGGTCTTCTGTCCCGACGCTGGCGTGCGGCTGTGTACCCCTCTGGGCGAGCGCCTGCGGGCAGCCGGCCCGGCCTTCCTCTCGCAGAAAGCTCGCCACACCTTCGGCGGGTATGCACGCGGCCAGCTCGCCCGAATCCGCACCCACCGAAAGTGGCTGCTCAACCCTCCCAAAGCTCCCCCTCGCCCAGCCGACTTCGACCTGCCAGACGGCTCGCCGGCCGGCGAAAAACAGCGTCAGTACCAGGCCGCCTGCCGCCAGTGGCAGCGGTACCGGGGCTGGCTGAGCAAACGCAACCCCGCCCGCGCGGTCTTGGAGGCGACGCACGGCTACGACACCAAGCACGCCGCTCACCTGGTCCGGCTGCTGCGCATGGGGCGCGAACTGCTGGAGACCGGCCAAGTCCACGTCTGGCGCGGTGACCGCGACGGCGACGAACTCCAGGCCATTCGCGCTGGGGCCTGGACCTACGATCAGCTCGATGCCTGGGCGGAACAAGCCGACCGGGAACTGGACCAGGTGATCACGCAGGGCCGCTGCGTCGTACCCGATCAGCCGGACCTGGCGACGCTCGACGCGCTGACTGTCGACCTGCTGCGGGCCAGTTTGGATGCGGAGCCGGGCTAAAGCTGGGGCTATACCTTCTCGGCCAGCACCAGATGCTCGATACGGACCGCGTCGCGGGCGTGGTCGGGGCGGTCGGCACTGGCACGGGCGCGCACAGTCAGACCCGCGGCCTGGAGGGCGGCGAGGGTCGGCTGGAGGGCGTCGACCAAGCGGTCGCCGACCAGACCGTCGCCGACGACAACCCCAAACCAGCCGCCTGGTTCCAGCCCCCTGGCCTGGGTGGCGATCCAGCGGGCGTTGTTCTGGCGCCACTGCTGGAGGGCCTGGGCGCGACCCAGGCTGCGGAAGGTTCGGCGTGCACCGAGCTCGGCCCCCATATCGTTGCCGGCGTGGATCCCCAGCCAGGCGTAGCGGAGCTGCTGCATCGGCAGGTAGTCGTAGACCCCCGGGTAGGGCGGGCTGGTCAGGATCAGGCGCGTGCCCTTGGGCGGGCCGACGACCTGGGCGTCAGCGACCCGGAGCTGTGGCGCGGGGCCCTCGGGCAGCTCGGCCAGCATTCGGCCCAGCTCCCGCGCCTTTTTGTGGAACAGGATGGCGGTGGTCCCCGGGGGACGATGGTGCGGTTGGCGGACGTTCTTGGTGTCGCTCTGGCGATAGCTGGCCTTGATGAGCACGCTGCTGAGGACAGCCCACAGCAGATCCCGCACGTCTGTGTCTTCAATCTTCAAAATACCATCGCGCAGACGCCCGATCTCTTGGGCGACGTGGGGCTCATACCAGCGCAGGCAGGTCTCGGGGACATCGACGTCGATCCGCAGGCGGGCTTTTTCGGCCAGCTTGCGAGCCGCGCTGCGCATGGGGGTCACGTGCGCCATCGACGCGGTGCGGGCGTTCGCCACCAGCCAGGCGATGGGCGACAGGTCGGTGCCGCTGCACCGGCGCCCGGCCAGGCGTGCCTCTACCAGGACCGTGCCACCCCCGCAGAAGGGGTCGTGGACCGGGCCTTCGAAGGCGTCGAGTAGCTCGGCCGCGCTGTCGGGGTGCAGGCTGGCCGGGTAGGTGTGCCAGCCATGACTGGCGCGCTGCACCGAGCCAGTGTGAGACAGGGCCTGGGCGAGAATGGGGGCCAGGACGGGATCGCCGTGCTCTCGCACAGCGCGAGCCGTGGGGGCGCCGGGTTTGCGTTGCGTGGTCATGGATGGGCTGTAAGTGACCGCAACCGCGGTGCCTACCCGCGGTAGACTTCGTCTTGCTCGATCCGGGTCAACACCCAGTCGAAGTCGCCGGTGGTGATCTTGGCCTGGCAGTAGCCGCAGATCCCCGCCTGGTTCACATTGTCGAGGGGCGCGCCGCAGCTTGGGCACTTGTCCACCTGCCAGCCGCCGCCATCCGGCTTGGCCTTGCCACCGATCCGCCGGATGAAGGTCCAGTATTCGCTGAACACCCGCACCGTCTTTTCGCTGCCTCCGACCACCTTGCCGTCGGCTGTGCGTTGGGTCCAGTCCAGCATGCTGGCGAAGATCCGCACGGTGATGCTCTCGAAGAAGGCGTCGGTCGTGATCCGGGCCGGTTCGATCTTGCTGACCTGGACCTTGTCCAGCCGGTTTACCAGTCCCAAGCTGCGATAGCGTTCCATCCAGAAGCGGTGGGTCTGGAACAGGGCGTCGGTCTCCAGTGGCCGAACCAGTTCCCAGGTCTGGTCGGACCAGGACTTCTGGAGTTTCTTGAAGGCGGCTTCGACCGTCTGATTGAATTCCGCCCACGAGAAGGCGGGATGGCGCACGGCCAGGGCTCGGGCTTGGACAGCCAGCGCGGGATCCGTCAGCGTGGGCTTGCGGGTGCCGGGCTCGACTCCGCCGCCAAGCTGCAGGTCCAGGTTGCCCAAGGCACGCGAGGACAGCACGGTGAGTTCGTCCACGATCCACTGGCTGGCGCCGCCGGTGCGGACCGTCTCGCAGTTGGGGCAGCGCCCGTCCGAGCCGGGCTCCAGGGTCGATCCGCAGGAGGGGCAGCCCAGTGAGCGCATGCGCTCGGGACCCGGCGAGAGCACGCCACGGGCCCGTCCGAAGGTCCAGCGTTCTCGGCGCAGGAGCTGCTGGTCCTTGCCGCCCCGCGTCTCGGTCAGGTTGGTCTCCAAGGTGAGCACGACCCGCAAGCGAGCGGGTGTGGACTTGATGGCGGTGATGCTGGTGCTGCCGAAGATCACGTCCCGTACGTCGCTCAGACCCGCGCGCTGGGAGGCCAGCACCCGGCGGATCTTGTCGCTGAGCAAGGGGCGCAGGGGATCCATGTCTCCGTCGCCGCGTGCGCGTTGGACACGAGCGTAGACCAACTGCGCGAAGTCGATGAACAGGGGTTCGCTGAAGTTCGGGTCGTCGGCCAGCAGCGGCGCCAGATTGATGGTGTGGGCACGGCTGGAGGTCTGGTTCTGACGCGAGCTGCGCTGGTCGCTGTGAAAGGTCTTGGACCCGCGCTGGGACCTGTTGTAGAGCACGACGACGACGACCACGATGCTCAGCGGCACGCCGACCGCGGGGTGGGCGATGATCAGCCAGACCAGCAGTTGGATGAGGCCGCCGCCACTGCCGCCGCTGCCACCGCTGTAGCTGCCGCCGCTGTAGCCGCCGCTGCTGCCACCGCCGCTGAAGCTCTGACCACCACCGACCCGTGCCCAGGCCTCGCCCGCGACCAACAGCCCGGGAATGACCACCAGCAGCGCCAGCGGAAGCCAACGCCGCCATGTGGATCGGCCGCTTCGGGAGGGTGAGCGGGACGGCGTGGGTGTGCGGTCAGGAGCGGATTCGCGGCGCATCCGGGATCTCGTTGGGGTTGTCCCCGGTGGCGGGGACGTATTGGGCAAGGACCGTGCCTACGGCGTCCAAGCCGGCGAGGAAGTGTTCCAGGTCTGTGGGAGCGCGGGGGTTGGCCTTGTCGCCCCAGCACAAGCCGTTCCAGGCTGCCCGAGGCACCCGGGCGTCCAGGCCCAGGTCCGGGCGCAGGCTGACCCGGCCTTCGAGCGAGGACAGGTAGATCAACAAGCCGGTGCGGTGGTGGGTGCCGTGGACGACTTCCTGGTGGAAGGTCGCGTCTGCCGCTTCTTCGACCTGGCGTTCTCGGCGGGTCGAGGTGGTCAACAGACGCAGCAGGCCGGGGCGTTTGTGCGCAGCCCATGCGGCGAGCAGGCCGACCAGGGGCAGCTCGATCGGGATGAGGCTGGGGGAGAATTGCCAGGGGCTGAACAAGACGATGAGCAGGACGACCCAGGCGAATGCGGCACCGAGGGCGGCCGCGATATCGGTGTAGCGACCCGATCGCGGTGCGGCGACGATGACCAGCTCGGCGTCGGTCTGGTCTTCGATGCGTCCGACGGCGGTCTCCACGGCGTCGGCGAAGCGGGTGTCAGTGCGCAACATCGGGGATCCCTATCGGCTGGCCAGGCGGAACGCGGCATTGGGGCGAAAACCCGCCGAGCGGTAAGCGCCTATTGCAGGGCTGTTGGCCTCGTTAACGTGGAGAGTAACGCGCTGGTGTCGTCGAAGGAGAACCGTGCATGCGGACCGCATGCCCGCAGAGGCCAGGCCTTGCCCGCGATATTCGGGTTGAAGCCAGGTACCGCCGACCTGGACGGCGATGTCGGTCTTGCTGCCCTGGTCCACCTTGAAGATGACGGACTCATCCATCAGCCCGACCAGGCAGTGCCCCGAGAGAACCCGGGAGCGAACCCGCCGGGCGTGCCTTGCCGCGTCCTCGCCCCGGGGGTCCTGTCCCAGATCCTCGGCCATCATCCGCGCGGACATCTCGATCATCAGGTCCACTTCCTTGGGTCGGGCAGGTCGCAAGGCCAGCATGGGGCCAGGGCGGACCTGGTCGCAGACGTACAGGCGCTGGTCGTACCAGACCCGTGCGACGGGCGATCCCTGACCCGCCCACAGGGCGTCGCTGGCCTGGCGAGGTCCGATGACCAGCTTGGGGGGACCATCAGCCAGGAGCGCCTCACCGATCGCCTGGCAGGCCACCGGTTCGCCCCAGGGGACCGCCAGACCGGCCGGCGTCTCGGGGCCCGGATCGGGGCAAGGGCGCCCCAGCCATGTCACGGCGTCCAGGCGGCTTTCGTCTCCGACCCCCCACCAGGTGGCGCCATCGGCGGCGTCCAGACCATAGGTGCTCAGCGCGCTGAGAAGAAAGAGGTTGGTGTCGGGATCGCTGTTCAGAAGCGCCTTTGCCGCCTGGGTGTAGCGGCGATCCAAGCGCTTCGGTTGGGCTCGCGCGGCCGTGGACATCAGCCCATGCACTCCACGCTGGTCCCGTCGCGGGTCTCGGTCAGCAGGCCACGGTCGAGGAGCGGCTCCACGATGTCGAGCAGGTCGTGCTCTTTCATGTTCAAGCGGCGGGCCAGGTCGATGATGGCCGCGGGTCCGCGACTGGCGGCCAGCAGGATGTCGCGTTCTCGCCCGGAGATGTCCGAGGGCAAGGCGTCGCGTCCCAGCAGGGTCTTCAGGGCACCCGGACGGCCACCGCTGAGTTTGTGCAGCTCAGCCGCCTGGGCCGGGTCGTGGCCAAGGTGGACCATCAGCAATTCGGTCTCGTGAAGAGAGAGCGGGACCGGCGACACATGGCGAGCGCCGAGCGAGAGCAAGGCTGGCAGCGGTCGGTCAGAACGAATGAGGATCAGGGCCGGGACCCGACCCGCATAGAGGCGTGCCGCGATGGTGGGAACCTGGGGCATTCTGGCGTCCAGGATGACGACCGATGCCTGGCGCTGGGACTCAGCCACGATGGTGTCGACCGCCGTCGTCGCGTCCGCCCCGGCTTGGATCCGCACCATTTGCATGCCTTCACGCTGCGCCGCGGCGGTGGCCTCGCGGATGAGGGCGCTTCTTCCGCTGCCGCTGCTTCCGTGGACCACCACGGTGACCGGCTGGCCGTCGAGCGCGCGCACCACCAGGCGCCGCAGGGCTTCCCGTGTACGAAACATGCCCAACAACACCGACCCGGGCGTACCCTCGGCACAGGATCTCAGGGCTCCGGCGACCAGGCTGGCATCGCTGGGGCGGTTGTGGGGCGAGCGGGCCAGCATACGAAGCACGAGCTCTCCCAGTTGCTGCGGGAGCTCGGGGACCGTGGCGGCAGGTGGGAGGGGCAGGGTCTGGAGCGGGAGCACAGCCAAGGCCGTGGGATCGCTGGCTTGGAAAGGAGGCCGGCCGGTGATCACCGCGTAGGAGAGCGCGCCCAGGGCATACATATCCGTCGACAGGCTGGGCCCGGCACCCTGGAGCTGCTCGGGCGCCGCGAAGCCGAGGGTGCCGCGAAAGCCCGCGGTCGCAGGCGCGTCTGTTGCCCAGGCCACGCCCAGATCGATGATGTGCGCGTTGCCATCCCGGCCGACCAGCACATTGCTGGGCTTGAGATCGCCGTGTACCACGCCGTGAGCGTGCATGAAGGCCAAGGCTTCGGCCACCTGGGCCAGCGCCATGGCGATCTCACGGTGGCTGCGTCCAGAAGCCCAGGCGTCGATGGGCCCGCCGTCGATCAGCTCCAAGGCCAGCCAGAGACCGTCCGGGTCGCGGGCTTCCAGGGTGACGATCCCCGGGTGATGAAGCGAGTCCAGAACCCGAGCTTCGTGCTGCAACATGGCGCGGCCCTGGTCGGTGGTCGCGACCTTGAGGGCGACACAAGCCGAGGGCCCGTCGGCCTGCCACACGTCGGCGTGGGGGCCCTGGCCGATGAGCTTCGTGCGAGTGTAGATGCCCATGCGGCCCGACGCGTCAGTCATAGCCGGACCTTAGCGCGGTCTTGGCTGCGGAGGGCGGCAGGGCTCAGCCCAGCGACATCATTCGGTTCAGGGGGGCCAGCGCGGCCAGGCGCAGGTCCTCTGGCATCTCGAGTCGAGGCTGAAGATCGCGCAGGGCGTCTCGGATCTTCTCCAAGGTGTTCAGGCGCATATAGGGGCACTCGTTGCAGGCACAGGTCTCGTCCATGCCGGGCAAGGCCAGATAGGTCCGGTCCGGGGCGGCCTTTTCCATCTGGTGGAGGATGCCGGGTTCGGTGCCGACGATGAACGTGTCGGCGTCCGGCGTGGTGGTGGCGTACTTGAGCAACTGGCTGGTCGAGCCGATGAAGTCCGCGTAGCGAAGCAGGTTGTCCTCGCATTCGGGGTGGGCGACGACCTTGGCGTCTGGGTAGCGCACCTTGAGCTTGACCAGCTTCTGCTCGCTGAAGGTCTCATGTACGATGCAGGTGCCTTGCCACAGCTCCATGTCGCGGCCAGTCTGCTGGATCAGCCAGCGTCCCAGGTTGCGATCCGGGCAGAACAGGATCTGTCGGTCGGCCGGAATGGAGTGGACGACCGCGACCGCGTTGCTGCTGGTGCAGATGATGTCGCTGACCGCCTTGACCCCAGCGCTGCAGTTGACGTAGCTGATCAGAACGCTGCCGGGGTGTTCGGCCTTCCACTGCCGCACACGCTTTGCGGGCGCGGCGTCGGCCAGCGAGCAGCCGGCGTTCATGTCCGGGATCAGGACGATCCGCTCGGGGTTCAGGATCTTCGCCGTCTCGGCCATGAAGTGCACGCCACAGAACAGGATCACGTCGGCGTCGGTGTCGCGTGCTTCCTTGGCGAGCTGCAGGCTGTCTCCGATGAAATCGGCGATGTCCTGGATCTCGGGTTCCTGGTAGTAGTGGGCCAGGATCACGGCCTTTCGCTGACGGCGCAGCAGGTCGATCTCGTCGAAGATGTCGACGGGCGCGCTAGAAGGTTCGCTGGATGGTTCGCTGGAAGGTTCGGGAAGAGCAGTCATGGGGCCTCCGTGGGCGGGG
>JAADHA010000168.1 GCA_013152105.1 Oligoflexia bacterium
GGGGGGCCGGCGTGTCCGACGCGGGCCTCGGCCAGGACAGGACATCAGCGCCACTGTCACCGTCAGCCTGCTGGATGTCGCGCGCGGCATCGCCATCGACCTGGACGTGCGTCGGCCCGTGGTGGCAAACACCGGTGGGCAGGGCACGCTGGTCATGCAGACCGAGAAGCTGAAGGTCCGCCTGCCCCCCGCCATGGAGGACGGCAAGACGATCCGCCTGCGCGGAAAGGGCGGCGAGTCAACCTCGGGCGGCCCGGCTGGAGACCTGCTGATCACGGTCTGCGTCGGCCCCTCGCCTGGTCTGAGCCGAGACGGCGACACGCTGGAGCTGGACGTGCCCATCACCTTCGCCGAGGCCCTGGTCGGGGGGCAGATCACGGTCCCGACCCTGGACGGCGACGTGAAGGTGACCGTGCCAGCGGGGGTCCAACAGGGGCAGCGGCTGCGGGTCCGCGGCAAGGGGATGAGGCTGAAGAAGGGCCGAGGGGACCTGCTCCTGGTCCTGCGCCCGACGCCTCCGGCCGACCCGGGGCCCAAGGCCAGCACGCTCGCGAAGGAGCTCGCGGCACTCTACGACCGCGATGTTCGCGACGATGTGACGCTGTAGCACCCAGCGAGCGCTCGCTTCCGGCTAAGCTGCGCGCCAACCGGCACCGTCTTGGTGCAGGTGCCCGGCAGAGGGCCCGCGTGCTAATGGCACCGGACACCGGCCGCCGGGTCGACCACTTCGCGCTCGCGACGGCAGCGCCCCCCCCCTGGAGGAGACATGAGCACCCTGAGCATCGTGGCGCTGCTGATCGCCGCTTGCGGCACCAAGCCCAAGGACGACACCGGCAGCACCACCGGTACGACCGACGGCGGCGCCACCGCCACCGAGCTGACCTTCGACGACTTCATCGACGTCACCGTCGCCTACACCGGCGATGTCGACTCCTGCTGCGACCTGGTCGGCGAAGTCGACAACTTCTGGAACGACGTGAACTGGATCGAGAGCACCCCCGACCCCAACCTGGTCGTCGCGACCCCCCTCAACGGCAGCATCCTCGACTTCGACTCCGATTCCCCGGTGGGCGACGCCACGCTGGACCTGTGGTTCGAGAACGACCCCACCGTGGGCGCGCCCGACTACTCGGTGGTCAGCGACTCAGACGGCATCGTGGCCAGCACCTTCTACACCTGCAAGCCAATCGCCTACAAGGTCAGCACGGACCCGGCCCTGGGCAACACGGTTGACACCTATGAACTCAACCAGATCGAGCCCTACACCAAGAGCACGATCGTGACCGACTTCAACTCGGTCTCCAGCGAGACCTACGCGATCATCCCCTCGCTGCTGGGCGTGTCTCCGGACGGTGACAAGGGGACCATCGCTGGCACCGCCTACGACTGCGGAGGCGACCCGATCGAAGGCGCCCAGGTGATCGTGCGCGACGCCGAGACCGGCGAGATCCCCCAGTCCATGGTGATCAAGTACTTCGTCGATCGCTTCCCCAACCGCAGCCAACCCTACACCTCGGCCGATGGCCTGTGGGTCGCGATCAACGTCCCCGAGGGGGTCTGGACGGTAGAACTCTACGTCGCGGACGACGCCGGTGGCCACATGCTGCTGGGCAAGAGCCCGGCCTATATCTTCCCCGACAGCATCCTGATCTCGAATATCTACACCGGCTTCGAGACCGGGCAGCGCTACCCCGACATCTGCGTACTCTAGGCCGCACCGCACTCTCCCTCGGAAGGTCCCATGCTGTCTGCCCTGACCGCGATGCTTCTCTGTGCCACGCCGGCACACGCGCTCCCCGACGACTTCAAGTTCAACTTGGAGGGCTACTACCGCACCCGCGCCAAGGTCTTCGCAGACGGGCTATTGGGCAGCAAAAAGGTCCGCTTCTACGGCGACCAGAACGGCGATGCGCGCATGTTCGTGCAACGGCTGCGGCTCCAGCCCGAGCTCAACTTCGAGGACCGCGCCAAGTTCATCATGCAGGCGGATCTGCTGGATGACGTGGTCTGGGGTGACAACGAATCTCTGTCCAGCACGGCACTCTTCGCAGAAGGTCCGTCCAACACCGGGACCGGGGGCGTGGCCCAAGCACCCTTCAAGCTCAACCGCGCCTGGATGGAGTTCAAGCTGCCGGTCGGCCTGGTGCGGGTCGGTCGACAGCCCAGCAACTGGGGCATGGGCCTGCTCGCCAACGCGGGGGACGGCTTCGACGACACCTTCGGCGAGAACCACGGTGGCTCTACCTACGACCGCGCGATCTTCGCCACCAAGCCCATCGCCATCATCCAGACCATCGCCGGCAAGGACCCCGCCGACATCCCGCTGTACCTGGCGCTGGGCGTCGATCGCCTGGTCGAGGACCCACTGACTCAGTACTACGGCTACAATTGCTCCACCAGCGGCACCGACGGCAGCCCCATCGTCCAAGGGGACGCCAACTATGACCCACGCTGCGACCCGGACGGCGACGGCTATCACACCGTCTCACACGGCTACGAAGCCGACCGCACGGACAGCAACCGCGGGTCCGCGTGGTGGGCCGACCAGACGGATGATGTCTGGGAGATGGTCTACGCCCTGATCTACAAGGGCGAGGGTGTCGAGCTGGCGGGCAGCAAGGCGGACCTGACGGCGGGTGCCTATATCGTCAACCGCAAGCAGAAAGAGACGGCCAGCAACATCTGGATCAGCGACCTCTACCTCAAGTTCCTGTGGCGCGGCCTGTACTTCGAGGGCGAAGGCGTGCACATCCAGGGCCAGACCTACGCCATCACCCTGCCTGGCGCCCTCAACGCCGACCAGAGCGGCGTGCTGGACGCCAGCACTAATCTGGACAAGGCCCTCTACAAAAAGGCCAATATCTGGGGCTACGTCGCGCGGGCCGGCTACAAGAAGGAACTGTACAGCCTGGTGATGGAGCACGGCTACGCCAGCGGGGACGACAATCCCGGCGATGCAAACTTCACCGGGCGCCCGCTGCATCCTGACTACAACGTCGGCCTGCTCATCTACGAAGAAGTGCTGGCCTATGTCACGGCGGCCACCTGGACCGACTCGGCGTCGGGCCTGTGGAGCAACGGAGGCGTCTACAACAGTCGCTATATCTACCCCCAAGCGACCTGGTCTCCGATGGACAACTGGCACATCACCGGGGCCTGGCTGATGGCATGGCCGGACAAACCGGACGGCAGCCGAATCCTGTGCGCCGCGGACGACAAGGTCTCGTGCGCCAGCGTGGACGCCACGGCCAAGACCATCGGCTGGGAAGCCGACCTGGCGATCAAGCACCGCTTTCACGAGCACGTGCTGTTCAGCCTGGAGGCGGGCTATGCAAGAACGACCGACCGCCTGCCCTACGAATCAGTCGGTCTGGCCTACACCACCAAGGACGGCAAGGCGGTTGGGAACTTCTTCACGCTCCAGTCTCGGATCGCCTACCAGTTCTGAGCTCGGTGAAGCTGGGTCTTCGCCGCCGCCCCCGCCCACCTGGAGCCGGCGTGTTTCGTGCCGCCATCCTGGCCTATGGCCCCGTCCTAACACAGCTCGCCATGCTGCTAGTGGTGATGGATCTGCTGTTGAGCGCGGTTCAGACCGACCCACGGCGGTGGCCCCGGCGGCCCTTTCACCTGCTGGCCCAGCCGGTCCTGCGACCGCTGCGCCGAGTCAGTACACTGTGGGGATGGGACTGGAGTCCCCTCGTGCTGATCATCCTTCTCGGCGCCCTCCGGGTCGCACTGGTGCGCGCATGACCCTCTGCATCACCCTGCTCTCACTGGCTCTCTCCCTCGGCCCGACCGCCTGGGCGGCGCCGCTCGATGACCTGAATCTGGCGGCGGCGGCCGACGTGCCGGCCACCGCACGCCAGGAAGCCTTCGACCGCCTGGTGACCCTCGGCAACACGGACACCAGCTTGGTCACCCAGGTCGCAACCACCGAAGACCAGGACACCCGACTGCGCTGGGTCTCCATCCGGGTCCTGGGTCACGTCGGCGGGGCTGGAGCAGAACAGACCGTCAGCGCCCTGCTCACCGATCCCCAGCCCGCCATTCGGGCGGCGGCGGTTGGAGCCCTGGGCGAGACCAACAACCGCATCCACACCACGGCGATCGCCGCCATGCTGGATGACCCGGCCGTCATCGTGCGGGCCGAGGCCGCGACCGCCCTGGGCAAGCTGGGCGATCCCACCGCGGTGCCGGCCCTGGCCAAGGCCCTGCGGTCAAAAAGCAACTACCACCGAGACAGCAGCCTGTGGGTCCGGCGCCACTTCGTCATCGCGCTTGGTGACATCCGCGACAAGTCGGCCGTACCAGCCCTGCTGCGGGCCATGGACGACGAGGACACCGCCGTCGCCCAGGCCACCATCCCGGCCTTCGAACAGATCGGCGGCTTCAGCATGGGCCAGGGTCGAACCCCCGAACAGCAACGCGAAGCCTGGCGACGCTGGGCGTCTGCCCAGATCCGCTGACTACTTGCTGACTCGCAGCTTCAGGACGCTGCGGCCGACGCCGATGGTGTCGCCGTCCGAGATGCGGCTGACCCCGATCTGACGACCGTTGTGGTAGGTCCCGTTGGTGCTGCCGAGGTCGCGCAGGAAGATCATCTCGCGACCGAAGACTTCAACCACCGAGTGGCGACGCGAGACTTCGAGATCAGTCAGCGGGACTTCGCCCATGCGACGGCCGATGGTGATGTTTCCTCGGGTGAAGCGGTAGACCTTGCCCGCATCGGCACCGGCCACGACTTCTACAACCGCGTTGAGTCCAGGAGGCAGGCGCAGGTCCTGGTCGATCACATCGGCGGGGCTGCGCGTCTGTTCTGAACTGGCCTGCAATTCGACCAGCTCTTCGTCCAGCAGCCAGGCGATCTCGAGCTGGTTTCTGTGCGTCTTCTGCCGGGCCGCTTCCCCGTCGACCGAAGCCTCGGCCAGGCCGATGAACAACACCAGGCGGCTGTTTCCGATGCTGATCTCAGCGCCTGGGCGCAGCGGGACTTCGCGGACCAGGCGGCCGTCCACCAGCGTGCCGTTGGTGCTGCCCAGGTCCTGAATCACCCAGCCATCGTCCCTGGGGATGATCTGGGCGTGGCTGCCACTGACCAGCGGATCGTCCAGCAGGAGATCGCCACGCTTGCGACCGATGATCAGCGGTTCCGTCGCGGACAGCGGGACATTGAGGCCCTGCCGCGCACCGCTGACCACTTTGAGGAAGGCTGTGGGCATCAGGCCGACTTGGCCGTCTGAGCCGGCCGGTCTGTCTCAGCGCGGACGCGAGTACCCAGCCAGAAGCGGTGGTAGCGACCCGGTAGCTGACGCCCCAGATCCGTCGCCAGGGTCGCCCCGGTCCGCGCCGCCTGGTCCAGATCGACGCCAGTGAAGACACCCATTGCCCCGAACAGATGGGCCAGGTCTTCGCTGGCTGCGTTGCCCGAGGCACCGGGAGCATAGGGGCAGCCCCCCACACCCGCCACACTGCCGTCAAAGGTGCGCACACCCGCCTGGAAGCCCGCCAGGACATTGGCCAGGGCGGTGCCCATGGTGTCGTGCATGTGCAGGGCCAGCCGCGAGACCGGTACGCCCCCGGCGACCATGGCGGCGATGACCCGCTGCACCAGGATGGGGTCTGCCATGCCCGTCGTGTCTCCCAGCGCGATGATGTCCGCACCCGCGTCGATCAGGGACTGGGCCAGGCGGACGCTGTCCTTGATCGGTACGGCGCCTTCGAAGGGGCAGCCAAACACCGTCGAGATGTAGCTGCGGACCGTGACCCCGTCGTCCTTGGCGGTGCCGATGACGTCGCGCAGGATCGCCAGGCTTTCGTGACGGGTACGATTGACGTTCTTGCGGTTGTGGGTCTCGCTGGCGCTCATGAAGGTGGCGACGTGTCGAAGGCCGGCGTCCAGGGCGCGCTCCAGCCCGCGAGCGTTGGGCACCAGACCCCAGAAGTTCACGCCGTCGACCTGCGCAAGCTCACGCATGAGTTCGGCCGCATCGGCGAGCTGGGGGATCCAACTGGGCCGGACGAAGCTGGTCGCTTCGATGTCTGTGAAGCCGGCGCCCACCAGCCCATGAATCAGCCGCAGCTTGGCTTCCAGCGGCAGCACCCTGGCTTCGTTCTGAAGGCCATCCCGAGGGGCGACTTCATACAAGGCGACGGCGTCGCCAGGTGCGCCCTGGGAGGATGCCTGGGCAGGTCGCGAAGCTTCGGGGGACAGCGGGCTCACACAGGGCTCCAAGCGGAGAGGGAGGCTAACACACACGACCTGGATGCCAGGACGCACGGATCAGTCTCGCGAGGCCACCCATGGCGGGAGATCCCGCACCCACAAGCTAAACACCAGTTGGCCCACCTACCAGCGGTCTCCCATCAACTTGACCATTACGGACTTCTGGGCGTGCAGCCGGTTCTCGGCCTGATCGAACACGACCGACTGGGGACCGTCGATGACCTCGGCCGCGCACTCTTCGCCACGGTGGGCCGGCAAGCAGTGCATGAAGATGGCCGTCGGTCGCGCCTGTGCCATCAGTTTCCCGTCGACCCGAAAGCCCTTGAAGCGCTTCAAGCGCTCGGCATGCTCGGTCTCCTGGCCCATGCTGGCCCAGACATCGGTGTAGACCACATCGGCGTCCGCGACCCCTTCGGCCGGGTCTTCGGTGATCATGATGGCGCCGCCCGTCCGAGCGGCGATGTCCCGCGCCCGCGTCACCAGGTCGGGGTCCGGAGCGTAGCCCCGAGGGTGGGCGATGGCGACCGTCATCCCAGCCAGGGCACCACCGCAGAGGATGCTGTGGGCCATGTTGTTGCCGTCCCCCACATAGGTCCACTTGCGACCCGCCAGGGTCCCGAGCTTCTCTTCGATGGTCTGGAGATCGGCCAGCACTTGACAGGGATGGAGCAGGTCCGAGAGGCCATTGATGACCGGCACATCCGCATAGGCGCCAAGATCCACCACATCTTGGTGGGAGAAGACCCGGGCCATGATCCCGTCGACGTAGCGGGAGAGGACGCGGGCCGTGTCTGCGATGGACTCGCCGCGATGGAGCTGGATGTCCTTGGGGCCCAGGTACTGGCCCTGGCCGCCGAGCTGGTAGATGCCGGCCTGGAAGCTGACCCGGGTCCGCAGCGAAGGCTTCTGGAAGATCATCGCCAAGGTGCGGCCCCGACAGGCGTCTCGAAAGCCGGCGGGGTGCAGTTTTAGCTGGCGGGCCAGATCGAGGTAGGTCCGAAGCTGTTGCGGGGTGTGGTCGGCGAGCGCCAGGAAGTTGTGAGGCATCGGTGGCTCCTGGCCCCAAGCGGGCGAGGTGTGGAGAGCAGACCTATCCACCTGCGACACCTCTGGGGAGCGTTGGCATCTCTCGCCAGGTTCCGGGCACCAGACACATCGCGCTACGGTTGTCTGGAGCTTCGTATTCTGAGGCTTCAACGGGTTCCAATGCTGCTGATCCTCTCGACACTCGCCTGCCGCATGCTTCCCTTGGTGACACCGCCGCGGGCCGAGCTGCTGGAGATCGGCGAAGACCAGGGCGGGGGCAATGTCGTCGGGATCCAGGCATGGATGGACCCCACCGCCTACGGCTCGGCCGACCGCTTCGACCTTCGACTGCGGGACTTCATGGACCAGGCCCAGGCCCAGGACTGGCTCCACCCCGACACGCTGGTCGTCTTCCCCGAGCACATGGGCACCTGGCTGGTCGTGCTGGATGAGCCGACCAAGGTGCTGACCGCTCCCACCGTCGACAAGGCCCTGCGAAGGATGGTCCCTGGCCACCTCGGCCGCTTCCTCTCCCTGCGCAAGGACGCGCCGGCCGACGATGCCAATCAATATGCAATCTTCGCCCTCAAGGCGGATCAAATCGCGGCGACCTGGCAAGATGTCATGGCTGGGATCGCCATGGACTATGGGGTCACCCTGGCCGCGGGATCCGCCTTGCTGCCAGGGGCCGTGATCGACGGGGGTGTCTTGGTGCCCCAGCCCGGCCTCTCCCTGCGCAATGTGTCCTTTTTGATGGGCACTGACGGCGAGATCATGGGCGATCTCCTGGCCGAGGTCTACCCCGACGCAGACGAACAAGCCGTGGCCGAGACCGGTGCGGCCGCTTCCCTCGGCGCCGTCTCCACTCCCCTCGGGACGGTCGGCCTGCTGCTGGGAAACGACGCCTGGTACCCCACCGCCTGGACCGCCCTGTCGCTCGACCTGCCCCGAGTAGGCGTCTCTGCCCAATACATCGCGCCCGACGGCGCCTGGACCGCGCCGTGGAAGGGCTACAGCGGCTTCGCCACACCAGCGGATGTCACCCGTGCGGACATCGGCTCGCTCACCCTGGGCCAGGCCGAGCTTCGCTACGGCATGGCCGGCAGGCTGTGGAAGGCTGGCCTGACGGACGGCCTGATGGTGCCCCTCCGAGGCCACCTCTGGGACCTGGGCACCGATGGCGTCGTGGTCGCGGTCTCCGACGGCGAGCTGACACAAGGCCCGCAGGTCGACGCACCTGTCATCGCCAATCTCTGGCTGCCCTCGACGGCGCCTTGAGAAGCCCTGCGACAGTCTTGTCACAGTCCGTCGCGGTTTCGTGAAAACAACGCAACAGACGCCGTGATTGGGCACAAACCAGCTACATAGAGGCCGCTTCCAGGAGTCGCCGTGATCGCCGCCCTATTCCTGCTGGTCGCCTGCAAGACCGTCGTCGATGTCCCGACCCCGCGCGCAGACCTGCTAGAAGTGGGCGAAAACCTGGGTGGTGGAAACATCGTCGGCGTGCAGACCTACGTCGAACCAGCTTCCTTTGCGTCAGCGCAGACCCTGGAGAGCACGCTGCGTCTGTGGCTGAACTCGGCCGATGATGAAGAGTGGCTGCGCCCCGACACGGTCGTGGTGCTACCCGAGACCATCGGGACCTGGCTGCTATTGGCCGACGAAGGCGCGAACGTAATCGCGGCGCCCGACGCCGAGACCGCACTGCGCAACCTGATCGTCGCCCACATGCCGGCCTTCCTGCTGGCCCGTACCGACGCGCCGGCCATCGACCAGAACCAGTACGCGATCTACGCGATGAAGGCGGACGATGTCGCCGCTGCCTACCAGGAAGTCATGGGGGACCTGGCGGCCGAGTACGGCGTGACCATCGTCGCGGGCTCGGTCATCTTGCCGGAACCTCAGATCATCGACGGCACCATCGTGCCGACCGCAGGCGCCCCACTTCGCAACGCCAGCTTCATCTTTGACCGCTACGGCGACGTGCTGAGCGAATCCGCCACTGAAGTCTATCCGACCGCCAAGGAACTCGAGTCGATCACGCCAAGCTCGATCGGTCGCCTCCCGGTGGTGGACACACCGGCCGGCCGCATCGGTGTGCTGGTTGGATCGGACGCCTGGTATCCCGACACCTGGGACCAACTGATCGCGGACGACGCCCAACGGGTCGTGGCCCCGATGCTGACCTCGCCCCATGGCGCCTGGCTGGACGCCTGGGCTGGCTATGACGGCTGGCCTGCTCCCGACGACGTGGACCAGAACGATGTCCGCAAGGTCAGCCTGGCCGACGCCTTCATGGACTATGGCCTGGCTGGACGAGCCCAGGACGTCGGGATCCTCAGCGCGATGTCCGTGCCCATGCGTGGCCAGATGTGGGACCAGGGCACCGACGGCGTCATCACCATCGTCAACGGCAATCAGGTGACCGAGGGCCCGCTGCTGGACAGCGCAGTCGTCGCCAACCTGTGGCTGCCTGAGCGCCCGAACCGCCGCTGAAGCGCCCAGTCTCCTCAGCGACCGTGCGGCTTGCTCATGTGCGCCTGAACCCGGTCCAGCAGCGCCTGGCGGTCCGTGGCCGGGTCCACGACCACGATCTGGTCGCCTGGCTCCAAGGCGACCGCGACCCCGTGCTCGGGACAGACACCCAGGCAGCTACTGTTCAGGACGCGACAAGCCGCACCCGGACCACCGCCCTGACGCGCCGCTTGCTTCAGCCAGGACCGGAGCGCTCGGCCCTGAGCCCGACCGCAGCCAGGCTTGGACGCATCCTGTGGGCGCTGGTTGTCACAGACCAGGACGACGCCATGTCGCCAGGGGGTGGGGCTGTCGCGCATGAAAGCTCCTGTGCTTTCCGGCTCTATCTCGACCACGCGCCCTGTCCGGGCTTCCAGGCTAGGGGGTGGGCATGACCAATCTCGTGCTCATCATGGGTGTTCAACGCTCCGGCACCAACGCGCTGTTCAAGTCACTGAGCAGCGATGCGTCGGTGCTCGGCGTCAACGAGAGCCCCGACAGCGCCTTCTTCGCGAACCTCTTGCTGCGCCCCGAGCCGCAGCTCCGCCCCCACCTGCTGGCCCACGATGGGGCGGTCGTGCTCAAGCCCATCTCCGAGACCAACCACCGTGGGGTGGACGCCGTGCTGGACGAGCTATCGGCCTACGGCGCACGGGTGGTCTGGATCTACCGCGACCCGGTGAACTGCTTTCACAGTCACATCGAGCGCTGGACCGGCTTCCGGGACAGACCACAGGCCTTCGCCCAGCACTGGACCCGCCGCAACGCCCTGGCCCTGGCTGCCCTCTCCTCGCACGGCGACCGCCTGGCCATCGTTCGCTACGAAGACCTGGTGACCGACCCACAGGTCTTCACGGGGCTCGGGACCTGGCTGGGTGTCGCGGGGGCCTACCTCTTCCGAGCAGACCACGGACGCGGCCGGGCGACCCAGCCCACCCAGATCCAACAGATCATCGACGCCGGTACAGCCCAAGCTCGGCAGGCACTCGACCAGGCCCGCACCTTCCGGGCAGGAGATGCCGGGGTCCTCACCCGGACCAGCGCTCGCCTGGCCGGACGGCTGATGCGCCAGTGGGGCAAGCTGCGCAGACCGTAGAGAGTGACCGATCGGATCCGCCCCATCAGCAAGGCCAGTCCGCCAGCCATGCTTCGTTGTTGCTCTCGTCGCACTCGGACTGGACCCCTCGACCCGTGCCGTCATCGTCGACCCGCACCATGAAGCCGTCCGCACCCATGCTGGCGTGCGTGGTCTCGAAGACCAGGGTGTCGCTGGTGTGACCCGACTCGATGGCCCTGGGCAGGGTCAGAACGTCGACCAGGGTCAGGACATCCCCGTCGACCCCGTACAGCGCGACATCCACATCTTCATAGCTGGGCAGGCCACCGTGGTTGGACACCTGCACGGCCAGCGCGACATAGCTGCGCTCGTCGCACCCGGCGAAGCAGCTATCGACGATCTCCACAGCTAGATCGGTCGCCGCGTCATCGACCGTGGGACGAGCTCGGAAGACGTTGTAGACATCCCAGGAGTGAGGCGCGGGCGAGGGCACGTGTCCGTCTGGTTCGACCTGGGTCATCGCGAAATCGTGGACGGGCCAGGTCGTGCCGGACTTGGCCCAGCCGTCCCCCGCGTGGCCCAGGACGGTGATGCCCTTCCAGACCGAGCCGTTTGAGGCGATGACGATCTCGGCCGAGCCGTCGTTGTCGACGTCCGCAACCGTCGGATACTCCCACAAGGTGGCCGACGAGTGGCTGCTGTTGGAGTAGAGCTGGGTGCCGGTCCGGCCGTCGAAGATACGCAACTCGACTTCATCGGCATACAGGACTTCATACGCGCCGTCCGCGTTGATGTCGTAGCCCGAGACCCCGGCGATTCCGGAATTGTCCTGGATGCTGGCTTGCCACCGGCGGGTCCCATCCATCTCGAAGACTTCGAGCATGGTGCTGGCCGGGATCGCGATCTCGACCTGTCCGTCGCCGTCGAAGTCCGCCACCGCGGGCGGGCCGGGACGGGTCGATCCACTGTTCAAGTTCACCGTTCGGATCAGTGAGCCGTCATCGTCGACGATGTAGAGCTTGCTGCCCGTGACCCAGAAGCTCTCACCACCCGGGTCCCCATCGATGTCGGCCACGGCAGCAAAGGTGCTGTCGCCAGCCAGCGCCACGCTCCACTTCACCGCGCCCGTGTTGGAGTAGGCCTTTTCGCCCAGCAGGATCTCTTGCACCCCGTCCAGATCGACATCTGCCGTGACCGGGGCCCGCCAACTGGAGCTGAGGCCGCTCAGGGTGGTGACGGTGCGACCATCAGCACCCGCGACGACGGCGATGTCCATGACGATCTCGACCGTCCCGTCTCCGTCCAGGTCAGCGACCGCGGGCTGCGGGTACATCTGCCACGCAAAGGCGTCGCTGCGCCACTTCGTCCTGCCGGTGCTGTCGACCGCCGCGACCCGGTGGTCAGTGGTGCCCGCGATGACCTCGGGGAAGCCGTCGTTGTCGACATCGGCGATGGCGACCCCCGCGTTCCCGTCAAAGCCCGACACCTCGAAGATGGTGCCCGAGCCGTCGCCGCGCAGCGCCACCAAGGTGTCGCGACCCCAGGTCGAGAAGACGATGTCAGGATCGTCGTTTTCGTCGACCACGCCGTCCCCGTTGTCGTCCGTCAGGTTGCCGATGGCCGGCATGACGATGACGCCCGATCCCGATGGAACGGTGTACTGCCATTCGATGGCGACATTCCAGGGGTCGGTGATCTCCAGGTCGGCCGCCACGCAGGCGTCGTCCACCGAGGTGGTCCCCGGTGCGACCGTGTCGATCACGCACTCGCCGTCCTTGGTGCTGGTCAGCGTCGTCGTGCCCGTGCCCGTCGGCGTGGTCCCGGTGAAGGCCGTGTCCACACCGCCCGTACCCGGCGTGCCCGCGGACTTGAAATTGTAGTCGCTGCATGCGACGAAGCCGGCCACCACGACCAGCAGGCTGAAGACGGTGGGGCTCAGGCCAGGACGGTGCATCCATGTCTCCGTGATGAGTCCGCAGGGTAGTCGAGGCTGGCGCCCAGCGGGGACAAAATCCGGTCGAGGCCGGCTCAGTCGGCGTCACGCCAGGGCGGCACGAACTCGGGAGGGGTCAACAAGGGCAG
>JAADHA010000182.1 GCA_013152105.1 Oligoflexia bacterium
CTGGCTGGTCCACAATCCCCGCAGCAACCAGGGAAACGGCGTCGGCTTCGCCTCGGCCCTTACGGCCAGTGACCGCGTCGCCCTGGGGACCGATGGCTGGGTCTCGGACATGGTCGCCGAGCGCACGGCCGCGATCCGCCTGGGCCTGTCCCCTGCCCTCGCCCAGGCCCGGCTCGACGCTGGCGGCGTCCTGGTGGCCCAGCGCTTCGGCGCCACCCCCCAGCCACTGAGCACGGGCTCGCTGGGCGACCTGGTGGTCCGCAAAGACGGCGCCGTCCAGCACGTCGTCGTCGACGGTCGGATCGTGGTCAGGGACCGCGCGCTGGTCGGCGCAGACATCGACGCGGTGCGAACCGAGGCCACGCGGGCCGCCTCCAAACTGTGGGCAGCGATGGCGGCGCTCTGAGCCCCGATCAGTGGGCCGTGATAACAAGCCGCCTCACGCGGAGACCCCATGCCGGCCCTCGGACTCGAGCAACACGTCGTCGACCCCAAGGTTCACGACATCACCGTGGCGCGCTTTCGCGACGCGAAGATCCCCCTTCCTACCTTCGCTCAGCTCGCCGACCCGCGCCTGATCCCGGCCAACATCCAGGCGGCGCTGACCGATGTCGACCCCGACACCCCTCACCCGCTCAACCTCTTTCGGGTCCACTGGTTCAACGACGCCACCCGGCGCGGTGTCAGCGATGTCCCGGCCTACATCGAGTTGCCCACTGAATTGACCGGCGTCAAAGCCCGCATCGTCCTGGCGATCGGGCAACGCTTTCCGATGATCCACGCCCACAAGGTGCTGGCGGCCTATGGTTGCCTGGCTCCACGCCTGGTCACCGGCCAACTCGATCCCACGCGACAACGGGCCGTCTGGCCCAGCACCGGCAACTACTGCCGGGGGGGACTGGCCATCTCGCGGATCATGGGCACCCGCGGCGTCGCGGTCCTGCCCGAGGGCATGAGCCAGGAACGCTTCGCCTGGCTCGAGGACTGGGCCACCGACCCGGCCACCGACATCATCCGCACGCCGGGCAGCGAGTCCAATGTCAAAGAGATCTACGACGCCTGCAACGACCTGGACCGAGACCCGCAGAACATCATCTTCAATCAATTCTGCGAGTTCGGAAACCACCTGGTGCACTGGAAGGTGACCGGTCAAGCCCTGTCGGTTCTGTTCACCCATCTCCAGCAGCAGACGCCGGGCGTACGCCTGGCTGCCTATGTCTCGGCGACAGGATCGGCGGGCACCTTGGCGGCGGGTGACCGCCTCAAGGACGACTACGGTGCTCGAATCGTCGCAGTGGAAGCCTTGGAGTGCCCGACCCTGCTCTACAATGGCTTCGGTGAACACAACATCCAGGGCATCGGCGACAAGCACCTGCCCTATATCCACAATGCGATGAATACTGACCTGGTGGTCGCGGTCAGCGAGCAGGCCACGGACGGCCTGGGGGTGTTGTTCAACACCGATGTCGGCCGGGCCTACCTGGAATCCCGCCGTGGGCTGTCGGCCGATCTGGTGGCGGCGCTCTCCCAGCTTGGGCTGTCGTCAATCTGCAACACGCTGGCGGCGATCAAGACCGCCAAGCACCTCGATCTTGGGCCCGACGACGTGATCCTGACCGTCGCGACGGACGGCTACGAGATGTACGGCAGCGAGCGCGACAAGGCACTGGCAAAATGGTTCCCCCGCGGCTTTGACAACATCGCCGCAGCCGAGACCTGGGCCGGGCAGATGGCCGCCGCGGCCACCGACAATGTGTTGGAGCTGACCCAGCGAGACAAGGACCGGATCTTCAACCTGGGCTACTTCACCTGGGTTGAACAACAAGGCGTGGGCCTGGCCGACTTCAAGGCCCGCCAGCACCAGTCCTTCTGGCGCTCCCTCCGAGACCTGGTGCCCGCCTGGGACGCGCTGATTGATGACTTCAACGCCCAGACCGGCGCGCTCTCCGCATGGTAGGGACGCTGGTCTGCCACGGCTGCGGCGGCCGCTTCGACCCCGCTAGGACCTTGGCCTTTGCTTGTCCGGCCGCGGTCGACGGCGACGACATCGACCACGTCCTCAAGCCGGTTCTCACACAGCGGCAGTGGCCAGAATCCGGGGAAGACAACCCCTATCTGCGCTACCGAAAACTCAGCCTGGCCGCGACCCTGGTCCCTGACTCCATGCTCGTCGACATCATCGCCAAGCTGGACGATGCCGTCGCCACCGTCGATGGGCACGGCTTTCGGATCACACCATGGGCCCGCTCACAAGCGCTGGGCTGCTGGTTCAAGGACGAGACCCACAACGTCTCGGGCAGCCACAAGGGTCGCCACCTGATGGGGGTGATGATCTACCTGCGGGTGCTCGAGTCCCTGGGCCGGCTGGACCGTCGCCCCCTGGCCATCGCATCTTGTGGGAACGCCGCCTTGGCCGCCGCCGTGGTCGCCCAAGCCGCGCGCTGGCCCCTCCAGGTCTATGTTCCAACCAACGCGGAAGCCTCGACCCTGCGCGCACTAGCGACGCTAGGCGCCACGGTCCACGCCTGCAAGCGCGACCCTTGTGTGCCCGGAGACCCCGCCGTCGCCGCCTTCCGCCTGGCACTGCGCGCCGGAGCCCTGCCCTTCTCGGTCCAGGGAGATGTGTGCGGGCTATCGGTCGAGGGTGGGCGGACCATCGGCTGGGAGCTGGCCGATCAGGCCCCGCTGCCCGACGCGCTCTTCATCCAGGTCGGCGGAGGCGCGCTGGCCAGCGCCGTCTGGCAAGGTCTTGGCGACGCCCGGGACATGGGTGTGATCGACCGGGTCCCCCGACTGTACACTGTTCAGACCCAGGGCGCCTGGCCCCTCCGTCGCGCCTGGCGGTCCCTGAAGGCACCAATCGACCTGGCCATCGCGGCCAAGCACCGCTCGCAGCATATGTGGCCGTGGGAGACCCCGCCGCACAGCATCGCCCACGGAATCCTGGACGACGAGACCTATGACTGGTGGGCCTGTTGCCAGGGCATGGCCCAGACCGGGGGAGATGCGCTGGTGGTAGATGAAGAAGCCCTGCAAACCGCCAATACCCAGGCTGTGGCCGCTACCGGCTTGACGGTCAGCCACACAGGCTCGGCGGGACTGGCGGGGCTTCGCAGCCTGCGCTTGCCTGTGGGTCAGACCGCGGGGATCCTGCTGACCGGCCGCGGGCGCTGAGCTACCAAGCCCAGCTACTCAGCCCCCCGCGAACACCGACGGGAACCGAGCCAGGAAGGCGATCGCGTGCTGCAATTCGCGGGTGTCCATGCACTCGCCAATCTTGTGGGTGTTCTGTTCGATCCCGGGTCCACAACCGAACATCGGTGGATGTTCAAAGGCCCCCGCGCTCACCCAGCCCTTGCGCTGCGTACCGGCGATGCCGTGGCGGCCCTTACGAACCGGGAAGCCGACCCCGTCGGTCGAGAAGATCCACCGGTCGACGCGGGGAAGCGCGCGAAGGTTGCCCGTGGTCTGCGGACTGTCGCCCACAGCCGGCGTCACGACCGCCTGGTAGGTGCGCACCGCGGCCTGGATGGCGGGGTGGTCCTGGGGCGTGACCCAGCCCATGTAGATCTGGGGATTGCCCGGCTGGTAGCCGGTCCACGTGGGCTGGTCGTAGTGCGGCACGGTGACGTCGACCTGCAGGCCGGCCTGGCGAGCCGCGGCGACGGCGGGCAGGGACTCGACCGAGGCACGAGCATCCTCGGGGTCTTCCCCCACGGTGAGGCGACGGTCGAAGCGAAAGGTGAAGGTGTCTGGCACGGCACAGTCGCTGGGACTGTCGAGTTGGGCCCAGGATGCCGTCCGGGTGCCATGCCCCAGAAACTCGTCGTCCAAGAAGCCGTCCATCGCGTCGGTCTGCTTTGTGGCCTCGACCAGGATGCGCGCGCCCCACTCCAGCGGATTGAGCCCTTCCCAGGGCATGGAACCGTGACAAGAGCGCCCGACGATCTGGACCTGGATTTGCATCCGACCGCGCTGGCCCCGGTAGATCCCCAGCGAGCCCTTGTTGGCGTCACCGGTCCCCTCGGTCAGAACGACGACATCAGGGACGAGCTCCAAGGGCGCCCCGGGCAGGATTTCGCGCACGACGTACATCGGGCCGGCGCCATCGTTGTCCTCTTCGGCGGCGGTGCCATAGGCGCGCACGATGACGCCGCGTAGCGCGCCCTGGTCCGCCAATTCGAGCAGGATCCGGGTCGCGATGATCTCGGCGACCACGCCGCCGAGCTGGTCGGCTGAGCCTCGCCCGTAGATGAGGTGCTCCAGTTCGTCCTGGGGCGGCATCCAGCCAAGCTCGCGGCGCAGGAATTCGTGGTCGATCTGGTCACGGTCCACCAGCCCCTTGTAGGCGTCGATTCCGTCGCCGATCTTGTCCTGCCACACATCGCGTAGGGCCTTGACTGTGTCGGTGTGACCGTCCATGTAGACGACCTTTTTGTCGGCAGGGGCGATCCCATCGTCGGGATCCTGCACCGTCCACACCAGGTTGCCATAGGCGTCGAAGCCAACATCTTCCTCGCACCGAACCGCCCCGATCCCGATGATCATCTGGCGCAGGTACTGCAAACGAGGGCCCTCGTGGTTGGACAGTCCACAGAGGGGATCGCCCCCTGCTTGGGGCGGGCGGTCGACATAGTCGGCGGGGATGCGGATCGCCTCGGCCAGGATCTGCCGTGCGAGGGGAAGGTCACGGGCCGCCAGCCGGGCGACGCGCTGGTCCAGCGAGGACTGGGGCGCGGTTTCGGGAGAGGTCACAAGAACTCCGGTGCGAGAGCGATCGGCGGAGGGGCGCCGGGGATCAGTTTGAGATGAGGGCGCGGATCCGCTGCGCGAGGAAGGGAACCTTGGCGCCGGCGAGCAGCGCCATGATCACGTAGACCTTCCAGTTGGCTTCTCGTGCGAGGTCGGACCGGAAGCGCTCCATCACACCAGGGCTGACTTCGGCCCCGATGTCGGCGGGCAGGCAGTGCATATACAGCGCATCGTCGGTGAGCCCCATGCGCCGCTCGTCGCAGATCCAGTCGGTGTGTCGCGCGTTCTGTCGCAGGCAGGACTGTTCGATGGCGACCAGGGCGGCCTTGTCACCGGCCCGGTTGGCGGCGATCCGGTCCAGCATCAGGCTGTGGGGGCCCCAGCTCTTCGGGTAGACCACATCAGCGCCCGCAAAGGCATCGTCCATGTCCTGGGTGACGCGGAAGGAGCCCCCCGACTCGGAAGAGAAGCGACGAGCCTGGTCCATCGGTGCGTCGAGCAGGTCGTAGCCTTCGGGGTGCGCCAGGGTCACCTGTGCGCCAAAGCGGGTCAGCAGGGAGATGAGCCCCTGGGGTACGGAGAGGGGCTTGGCGTAGCTGGGCGAATATGCCCAGGACACGGCGATCTTCTTGCCAGCCAGCCCGCCGGGAAAGCGCTGGCGCAGGTGGAGGAGATCGGCCATCGCCTGAGTGGGGTGGTCCACATCGCACTGCAGGTTGACGATGGGCACGCGGCGGCTGTCGTGGGTCGCGGCCAGGTAGCTGTCGATGCCCCGCTTGATGTCCCGCATGAAGGCGTTGCCTTCTCCAAGGATCAGGTCGTGTCGGATCCCCAGGGCGTGGGCGTTCATGCCCAGCATGGCGCCGGTCTCCTCGGCGGTCTCGCCGTGGGCCACCTGGGTGCTGCTGCCATCGACGATCACCGGCACCATGCCCAGGCGGGCCGCAGCCCCAGCCCAGGCGCTCTTGGTTCGGGTCGAGTTGTCGAAGAAGACGGCGTAGGCGAGTTCCTGGGGGCATAAGGGCGTTCTGATGCCGTTGCGATCCAGCTCGGCGAAGATCTCCGCCAGAGACAGGATGGCGCCCAGGTCGTCGTCAGAGGCCGAGGCCGTGGTGAGCAGGCTGTGGCCCAGAAGGGCCTCGAGCGCCTGGGGCTTGAGGGCCCGCAGATGCTCGTCGATTTGAGTGGTCATGCGGACATCTACGCCGTCGGCGGCCCAGGCTCAAGCTGGATCGATGCGGGAAGGGCGAGATAGGACACCCGACCCGAGTCGATCACCGCTGCGCGAACCGCGTCGAGCAACACGGCGATGCCCAGATCCACCGGATCCTCGGCGTGGCCCGACACGGTGCCGGCTGGGTCATTCGGGTCGAAGCGCAGGTCCACTCCGGCCGCCTGAAGGTGCAGCAGGGCGCCCTCTGAAACGACCTGCACCACCGCGCCCTCCACCCGGGCCCATACCTGCGGACCCTGGACGAAGAGCCCGTCCCGGTCGGCTTCGGCTTGGAAACGCTTCAGGCTGCTGTGAAAGCGGGCCTTGAGCTTGTAGGGCCCGCCGAGCTCGGGGCAGAACACATCGCAATTGCCGCAGTCGTTGCAGAAGTCCACGAAGTTGGCGATCTGGTGCTTCTTCTTGATTTCGATGAGGCGGCTTGGCCCCACCTTCCAGGCATCACCATCCTGCCAGACGGTCACAGCGGTCAGGGGCTGTTGCTTCAGGGTAAAGCGGAAGTTCGCCTGGTTGGGGCAGACCGGCAAGCACTTATCGCAAGTCAGACAGTCCAACAGGACCAGGGTGCTATCGATCTTTCGAGGAGGTCGGCTGTTCTTTTCGGCACGGTAGCGAGGGTCAGCGAGGGCGCCCTGCACATAGCGTTCCGTATTCAAGAGCCGCGCCTGGCTCAGCCAGGTGTCGAAGTGCGAGCCGGCGGCCTTCCGCAAATCGCCCCCATCATCTAACGCTGTTCGGCAGGCTGCGTCGATGTCGTCTGGAAGCTGTGCACGGTCCAGGGCGGCGCTGGCCTGGCCCTGGGCCAGCAAGGTCCAGCTTGGGACATCTACCGCTGCTACCGCGTCCATGCGACGGCTGAGCTGCTTGAAGTAGCTGATGCCGCGGCCATAGCCCTGCGGCTTGAGGAAGTCCGTGCAGACGGTCACCGGCACGATGCCCAGAGACACCGCATCGGCGAAGTTCTTGCGGTCGATCCCCGCCGAAAAGGAGATGGGAAAGCGGTCCGCAAAGACCCGGCGGAAGCGCTGCACCAGGGACATGGCCAGGACGTGCAGGGGCGGCCCGGACAGGTACATCAGCGACTCGGCGTCCGAGAAGAGGCCACGGTTGTTCTGGACGATCTGCGTGTTGCTGAACTTCACCCCAAAGCCCAGGCCCAGCCGGTCGGCGGTGTCGCCCAGGGACCCGACGAAGTCGACCATCTCGTCCCAATGGGTGTCGGCATCATAGGCATCATCGGGCACGACCAGATCGTGGTAGCCCAGGACATCGTTGAGCAGGTGCCGGCCCTGTGCCTTGCCCAGCAGGGTGGGGTTGAGCTTGACGATGCAGTCCAGGCCATAGTTGTGGAGCAGCCAGTCGATGATCTTCTCGATCTCGTCAGGGGGGCAGCCGTGGAAGGTCGAGAGGGTCAAGGTGCTCGAGAGGCGCGTCGGAAAGTCGAGATCGCGCAAGGGTCCAAGGCTGAGCGGCAAGGCAGCCCGCTGTTCCTCGATGATGGAGCCAGCGTCAAGCATGCCGTCGAGAAAGGCCCGGACGGGCGCGCTCTGGATCCCGGCCAGATCGTAGCCAACGCTCATATCGTAGTGGACATCCTGGTAGCCAGGCAGCAGGGGCAGCTCGCCGCTGTGCCGCAGGATCTCGATGAGCATGGTGGCCTTGACGTATTCGCGCAGGGACTCGGCCAGGCGCAGCTCCTGGGACCACTCCACGTTGAAGCCGACCGTGGCCATGTCGATGCAAGGCCGCGGGATCTCCAGGCGGTCGTTGATCTGGACCGTCTTGAGTTCCATGATCCGGCAGCCGGCCAGCCAGGACAGAACGATGTTCTGGGCCATCTGCGTGTGAGGCCCCGCCGCCGGCCCCAAGGCGCTGCTGACCCGGTCCCCATGGAAGCGCACCGACAGGTCATGGTCGGGGTCGCCAAGGAAGAACTTGGCGCGAGGCAGGCCAAAGATGCTGTCCTCAGCACGCAGCTCGGCAAACATCCGCGTGGCCAGGCGATCGATCGGGTGGGGGACCAGTTCGGCCATATCGCCTCAGTGGCTGTGGGAGATCAGGGCTATGGGGCAGGGCTGGCGGCTTGATCAGAGGCCGGATCAGACTGGGGATCGGACCCGGGCTGGGGCTCGGGCTCGGGCGCAGACTCTACCCAGGTCCAGTCAAGGTCCACAGCCTTGCGCTCGGTCAGGCCGTTGGCGAAGTTGGCGACCAGGGTACACGACGCCGTGGTCACGGGGGGCTGCACCGTCAGGCTGAGCTGAGCAGGAGTGCCGGCCGGCAGCAGGTCCGAGGTCGCTTTGAAGGACTGCTGTGGCTTGTCGGGGTCACCGATGGCGCACTCGATGTAGATCACGGCTTCGCGGTCGGGAACGGCCACGGCAATCACGGGCTGCTCGCCGATGATGACCTGACTGGGCGGGATCACCTGCACGGCGCCGTGGACGATGGGGAGACCCATCGCCAAGGCGGCGGGGGCCAGGCTTGAGAGAACCAGGGCGAGTGAGGCGACCACAGGCACTCCAGGGTAAGTGGCACCTCCAGCGTGACACGGCGGGGCCCAGCCGGCTACCAGGTAAGGCATGGTGATCTCATCCTCGATCGGCGCGCTCCTGCTTGGCTTGGCGCCCCCCGCCGGGCAAACCCTGGATCGCCTGGTCAGCGCCAACGGACGGGGCGCTCTGGTCTTTGACGGCAGCGCCTCATCCGGCGCCGTGCTCTCGGACTTTCGCGATCACCTCTACCAGCAGTACAGCGCCGACAGCCCGCCCGGGCGAGACCTGCTCTACGACGCCTACTTCGGCCTGGGCGACGGCAGCAGCGGGGCCTGGCTCACCACCACCTCGCTCGCCACCTACCAGCTCGGGACCGGGATCATCGAGATCGATCGCTCGACCACCGATCTCCACATCACCGAGTTCGCCTTCGCGCCGCAGGGTCTGGCTCGTCCGGCCTATGTGCAGCTTCTGCACGTCGAGAACGTCAGCGCCACCACCCAGAGCCCCCGCCTCTTCAGCCTGCACAACCACCATCTCGGTGATGAGCGCGACGGTGCGTACGTCGGCGACGAAGACATCTGGGTCCAGGGAAATGTGCTGGCCGAGGCGGGAAGCAACACCGGCCTGGGCATGGCGGTGGTGGCGCTGTCCGACCCGAGCTCGGTGAGCTGTGACACGATCTGGGCGCGCATGCCCACCCAGGGCGCCCTGGATGGTCGCTGCGGGACCCTCGAAAAACCCTGGACCAACGACGACCAGGTCGGTGGCTGGCAGTGGGACCCCGGTGATCTTGCGCCGGGTGAGGACGCCTGGGTGGGTGTGGTGGTGGGCTTCTTCAATGACCACGACGCGACCCAGGCGGTGACACCGATCCAGGACTGGATCGCGGGGCGCGGCCCGGCCGATCTGCTGGCCCAGGAACAGGCCGACTGGGCCAGCTTTCAGGCATCTCTGACGACACCCGACGACGCCACGGACGACGAACTGGCCGTCTACCACCAAGCCCTGGTCTTCTTGAAGATGGGCCAGGTAACCGAGGACGGCGCCGCCTTCGGGCAGATCCCGGCCAGCCTGCCGGTGTCGGCCGACGGAGCCACCGGTGACGACAGCTTCACCCACATCTGGAACATCACCTGGGTGCGGGACTCGGCCTATGCCATCGCGGCCCTCACGGCGGCAGGCCGGACCCAACAAGCCAGGGACGCACTGAGCTTTCTGCTCCAGGACAAGGCCGGAAACTACGCGCACCTGCTCGGCTCAGACTATTCTCTGAGCGTCTGCCGGCTCTACGGCGATGGCAGCGAGTGGTCCGACGATGACGGCACTGGCCCCAATGTCGAGCTGGACAACTTCGGCCTGCTGCTGTGGGCGCTGTCCCAGTACGTCGACGCCACCGGTGATCTCGATTTCGTCTCGAGCCACGCCGATATCATCTTCGGCGGCATCGCCGATGTCTTGGTGGCTGTCGTGGGTGAGGACGGGCTGGTGATGGCCGACAGCTCGATCTGGGAGCGACACTGGGACGGCAACCAGCAGCACTTCGCCTACACCCAGACCTGGGCCGTGCGCGGCCTGCGCGACGCCGCCCGGCTGGCCGCAGCGGTGGGAGATGACGATCGGGCGGTGGGCTACAGCACCGCCGCCGAGGGCATCGCCGCATCCATCTGTGCTGAGCTGGTGGATGAAGACGGTGTCCTGGCAGCCAGCAGCGAGCAGCTCCAGATGGGCTCGGGCTACCTCGACATCGCGGGCGTCGATGCGCTCAATAACGGGACCTTTGACGCGGCCAGCACGATCGGCCAAGCCTCGCTCTCGGCCTGGACCGAGGGCCTGGCGGTCGCCAGCGGCGGCGGCCTGGCCCGCAACGATGACGGCGATCTCTACGATCTTCAGGAGTGGATCTGGGCTGACCTGAGACTGGCCCAGGCCAGGCGACGGGCCTGCCAGACAGACGACGCCCGGGCGCTCGAGGACTGGGTCACAGCCCAAGCCGTGGCCAACCACTGGACCCTCCCCGAGCTGCTCACCGCGGACACGGCGGCCTTTGCCGGGCCGGCGCCGATGATGGGCTTTGGAAGTGGGCTCTATGTGCTCAACCTGTTGGGCCGGGCCCAGGCCGAGGCGGACTGTGCCGACGGGGTCGGACCCACCTGCGAGATCGAGGGCGGGGACAGCGGTGGGTCCCAAACCGACAGCGGTGGGTCCCAAGCCGACAGCGGTGCCGACAGCGGTGCCGACAGCGGTGGCGCCAGCCCCGGTACGGCCGATGGCGGTTGTGCCTGTGTGGAAGCAGGCAAGGCTTCAGGAGGCTGGCTTGTGGCCCCCTTGCTGGTGTTCCTGCTGCGCAGGCGCACATGCCGAAGACGCTGAGGCTTCAAGAGCGCTGAGACGATTCAGTTTCTCCGCGAACTCGCCGAGGTCCTCCCCAAGCTGGACGCAGAGAGTTCGAAGACCATCCAGCCTGGCCGACCAGCAAGGGGGTAGTGCTGCCGCCCGAAGTGCCGCCGCCCGAAGGTCCGCCGACCTACCTGGCCGCCCGCCCGACATCGTAGGCGTCGATTGCACCATCGTAGGACAGCAGCGCCAGGTCCTCGACCCGGGCCTGGGCCACCAGCATCCGGTCGAAGGGGTCTCTGTGGTGATGCGGCAGTCGTTCGACCTCGACGGTGTGAGCCAGGTCGATGCCCAGCAGGGTCACGCCGGTTCGACGGCACCCCTCGCCGACGAAGGCCCGCACACCACCAGGCAGCGCGATCCTTCCACGGGCTGACTTGATGGCGAGTTCCCACGCGCTGGCGACACTCAGGAAGAGCGGCTGCGCAGGATCGCGAAGCACAGGCCACGCCGCGTCGGGAACCCGCCTCGGATCGGCGAGAGCCCACACGAAGACGTGAGTATCCAGCAGGATACCAGTCATCGTGTGACCATCGGCCACTCCTCCCACTCCGATGCCTCGTCGTCTGAGAGGGGGTCGAAGGCGCCGGCTTCGACGCGCACCTGGCCCTCGAAGCAGCCCCACGCTCGTGGCGAGGCTTCCTCCGCCCGGACGAGTCGCGCCACCACGCGGCCAGCGCGGGCGATGGCGATCACCTCGCCTGCCTCGACCTCGCGGATCAGCCGCGAGAGGTGAGTCTTGGCCTCTTGAATGTTCACGGTTCGAGTCGCTCCCGGCACTGGGACCTCCGAACTGAGGTTAGTCTGGTCTGGTGGTCTGGTCAACTTCGGCCCACCATCCAGCACAAGAAGCGAGCCCGTCATCGTTCACCCCGCAGCAGCCCCCGCCACACAGGACCGCAAAGCGCTCGCTCCACAGGGACATGCTGTAGGCTAGCGCGGCCCCTGCCAAGCCCTCCCGAAGGTGCCCCCCCTGGGTGACCCGGTGATCCCATGTCCACCAACAGCGCCGAAGACCAGACCCTGTCCCTCACCCAGCAGGACTTCTTCTGGGTGCCCGACGACGTAGAGATCGTCGACCGACCTGAGCTGCTGGCCATCTCCTGCCCACGCGACCTGGTGGGACTGAACTACGTGACGCGCACCCGGGGTGACGCCCGCACCCTGCCCCGCCTGGTGGACGAGGTCCGCAAGCTGCACAGTGGGCGCCGCTCCCGGTGGGTGGTCTGCCCGCTGGAGCCCGTGGCGGCACTCGAGCGGACCCTGGCGGCCGCGGGCTACACCATCAACTGTGAACACCACGGATACAGCATCCTGGCATCGCGCTGTGCGGCACACGGTGGCCAGGGCGTGGTGGCTCGGCCGGTAGTGGATCGTCGCGGTCTGCTGGACTGGATGGATGTGAGCCAACAGGCTTTTGGTACGGTGCGCGCATCTACCCAGGCCGAATTGGATCAGTATCTGGCCGCCTGTACCGGTCCCAAGGCCCGGGTCTTCCGTGTTGTGAGCTACGACGCGGGCACCGATGAACCGCTCTCGGCCGGCGGACTGACCCTGTTCCCCAAGCTGTCGATGGGTTTTCTCTGGGCAGGAGGCACCATCCCCGAGGGCCGTGGCCGCGGTGCCTATGGCGCGGTGATCGCGGCCCGAGCCGCGCACGCGGTGGCCCATGGCTGCGACCGCATTGGACTGTACGCGCGTGACGACAGCAGCGCCCCCATCGTCGCCGGGCTGGGCTTCCAACGACACGGTCGGATGGCCTTCTGGGACCGCCTGCCCTGAGCACCCATCGGTGCTACGATAACGGCCGGAGGTGATCCCATGCGCCCGCTGCCCCTGCTCCTGCCCCAGCTCATCGGCCT
>JAADHA010000361.1 GCA_013152105.1 Oligoflexia bacterium
CCGATCTGCGGCGGCTGCGTGAGCTGGGCCTGCGTATGCTCTACATGGGCCCCGAGTCGGGGGACGAGCAGACGATGCGGGCGATCGCCAAGGGGCCACGACCCCGGACGGACCAGGGAATGCCCGCCGACCGAGACGAGGACTACCTCTTCGATCGACACCTGGCGGCGGCCCGGGCGGCCCACAAAGCAGGCCTGAAGCTCAGCGCGATCTTCCTGCTGGGCGCGGGCGGCCAAGCTCGCAGCGCTCAGCACGCGGCGGGCTCGGCTCGACTGATCACGGGGATGGACCCGGACTACCTGGCGGCCCTGACCCTGACCCTGGTGCCGGGCACGCCCCTGGCCCGGACGGCCGACAGGCGTGGCTGGGTCCTGCCCGATGTACACGGCCTGCTGGGCGAGCTGCGCACGATGGTGGCGGACAGCCGTCCGACGCGGGCCTTGTTTCGGACGAACCACGCCAGCAACTACCTGCCCCTGAGCGGGACCTTGCCGACGGATCGGGACCGCATCGTCGCGGTCATTGACCAGGCGCTGTGCGGTGAGATCCCCCTGCGGCCCGAGGACGCGCGAGGGCTGTAGGCGGGCGGTCTCGGGGTCGATTAGGCGGCGCTCATGCCAGCCCCAGCCCCAGCCCCAGCCTCAGCCTCACGCCCTGTTCGTACCTGGCTCGTCATCGTCTTCCTGATGATCCTGCTGATGACGGCCATCGGGGGCACGACCCGGCTGACGGGATCGGGCCTGAGCATGGTGGAGTGGCACCCGCTGATGGGGGCCCTGCCGCCGCTGTCGGGGGCGGCCTGGGCCGATGTGTTCGACAAGTACCAGGCGACCCCGCAGTATCTCCAGGTCAACGACTGGATGACCCTGGCCGACTTCAAGCGGATCTTCTTCTGGGAGTACATCCACCGGCTGCTGGGGCGCTCGATCGGGCTGGTGGTCTTCGTGCCCTGGATCTGGTTTCTGGTGCGCCGGAAGCTCAGCCGGCGCCTGGCCTGGCAGACGTTTGGCCTGCTGGCCCTGGGGGGCAGTCAGGGCCTGTTGGGCTGGTATATGGTCGAGTCGGGTCTGGTGGACGATCCCCATGTCAGCCACCTGAGATTGGCGGCTCACCTGCTGCTGGCCTTTGTCGTGGCCCAGGCCGTGGCGTGGGTCCGCTTGAGCCTGGACCCGACGACTGGCGACGCTCGCCCCGCTCGGCCGGGGACCCGCCTGGCCCTGGCTGGCCTGGGCGTCTTCGTGATGATCCAGAGCGCCTGGGGCGCGTTCATGGCGGGCACGCGCGCCGGCTGGTTCGCCAGCACCTTCCCCGATGTCAACGGGGTCTACAACCCCCTCGCGCTGGCCGGCGGCGATGGCGGCTTTCATGCGCTGGTCTTTGATCCCGGACCCATCCACGCCACGCACCGGCTGCTGGCTTGGGCGCTGGTGTTGCTGGCCGCGGTGGTGTTGGCGGTGGGCTGGCGTGATGGTGCCCCGCAGCTTCGCGGGCCCCTGAAGCTGATCGCCGCGCTGCTGGTGCTCCAGGTGTGCCTGGGCGCGGCCACCGTGATCCTGCACGTGCCGACGGCGGTGGCCGTGGCGCACCAGGTGACGGCGCTCTTGCTGCTGACCTGTGTGACCCTGGCGCTGGAGCGCGCCCGCCGCGGGGTCCGCGCACTGTAAGCTGGGCTACCGCCACTCGGAGGTGTCATGGACGCGCGTGCGGCTGCGACGCTGGGCACGGTGTCGCCCGCTGATCCGCCGGTCCTGCTGCCGCGCGCCATTACGGTGCCGGTGGTCCTGGCCTGTTTGGCCCCGATCCTGCTGCGCGCGCTTGGGGTCGACCTTGGCAGTACACCACTGCCAAATGATGCGGACGCCCTGGCTCTGCTGCGGGGCGCCCATTTGGATGACGCGCTCTTTGGCCTGATGCGAGGCGCCTTCGTTCACCTGGTCTTGGACTGGTCGGCTGTGCTGCTGGCCCTGGGCGCGGGTGTGCTGGCCCTGCTCCGCCACAGCCTGCGAAGAGACGCGGTGACCGCGGTTTTGGGCCTGGCCATGCTGGGAGCGGGGATCGTTGACGCCTTTCACGCCCTGGTGGCCAGCCACATCTTGCTGCCGGCGGCGGCCTCGCACGGCGATCCGGTGGCCCTGTCCTGGGTGATCTCCCGCGCCTGGCACGCGGGTGCGCTGACGCTGGGGGCCTCGATCTTCGTGCTCTGGCCGGCCCAGGCTCAACGCTTCGGTAGTCGGGCCCTGGCCGTCGTGGGCCTGGCTTTCGGTGGTGGCGCCTGGTTGTTGGTCAACGTGCTCGTCGCGACGGCTTCCCTGCCTACGATGGTTCACCGAGGCGCCCTGGTGCCGCGGCCCTGGGACCTGCTGCCGCTGGTGCTGTACCTGGTCGCGGCGGGCATCGTGCTCCCCCGGCTCCACCGACAGGTGCCCAGCGTCTTCACTGCCGCCCTGCTCTTCGCCTGCATTCCAAACGCGGCGGCCGAGCTGCACATGATGCTGGGAGCCCACCGGCCCTTCGATTCCCACGACAACGCCGCTCATCTCATGCGCCTGCTCGCCTACGGGGTGGTCGCCGCGGGGCTGGTGATCGACTACCTCGACCAGCATCGCCGGGTCCACGCCCAGGCCCGTGACCTGGCCGCCTCGGTCCACGCGGTGGGCTTGCTCAACAAAAACCTGCATCGCACCGTCGATGACCTGGAGCAGTTCGCCTACGCCGCCAGTCACGACCTCAAGGCGCCGCTGCGCGCGGTTGCCAGCATCTGCTCCTGGCTGGACGAGGACCTGAAGGCCGGGCGGATGGATGATGTCTCGGCGCACCTCACCCTGATGCGCGGCCGGGTGGGCCGGGCCGAACGGCTGCTGGAGGACCTGCGGGCCTACGCGCGCCTGGGACGTCTTGCGCCGGTGATAACCACGGTGAACACTGGCGCCCTGGTCGACAGCGTCGTGGATGTGCTTGCGCCTCCCGCTGGCTTCTCGGTCACCCGAAGCGGGCGCTTTCCGACGATCACCACGGCCAGGGTGCGGCTCGAACAGGTCTTTCTCAACCTGCTGGGGAACGCGATCAAACACCACGATCAACCCGATGGGCGCGTGGTCGTGCGGGCAGAGCAGGGCCCGGACTTCATCGACTTTCTTGTCATGGACGACGGCCCTGGGATCCCGGCCGAGCACCGCGAGCGGGTCTTCGTGGTGTTCAAGACCTTGCGCCCCAGGGACGATGTCGAAGGGTCTGGCATGGGCCTGGCGATAGTAAAGAAGACGGTCGAGGCCGCAGGTGGCAGGATCAGGCTGAGCGACAACGTCCCACGCGGGTGCGTGTTTCGTTTCTCGTGGCCAAAGGTCTGGCCCAAGGACGAGGATCGTTGAAGCCCAGGAGAGCGCGGTGAAGCCACTGAATATTCTGCTCGTTGACGATGACGCGGTGGACGTCGAGACGGTGAAGCGTGCCTTTCGCCGCAGGGGGGTCAGCAACCCCGTGGTCGTGGCGCGAGATGGGGTCGAAGCCCTGAAGATCCTGCTGGGGACCGACGAACGGCCGCCTCTCTCGGCGCCGCGACTGATCCTGTTGGACCTGAATATGCCCCGCATGGACGGCTTCGAATTCCTTAGGGAGCTGCGTCATTACCCTCAGTACGACGACGACCCCGTCTTCATCCTGACGACCTCGGACGACGATGCCCACCGGGCCGAGGCCCATCGGCTGGGGATGTCCGGCTACATCGTGAAGGGCGATCTGCCTGCGCTGGCCCTCGACCTGATCATGCGGGGCCTGGAGAATGTGCCGCCAGCCGAATTGGTGACGGTCGATGTGGGCGAGATCGCGCGCGGCGTGGTCCGCGATCTCGACCCCGAGGGGCACTTCGACCTGGTGTTGCCTCCGGCGGTCCTGCTGCTCGAGACCGCGGGGGTGCGTTTGGAGTGCGTCCTGCGCTGCCTGTTCCAGAACGCCATCGACCACCACGATCACGACCACGGTCGCCTGGCCCTGACCTGGGATGAGCTCGACGAGATGGTGCGCTTTCGGGTTCAGGACGACGGGCCAGGGATTGCACCAGGCCGGGCTCGCGAGATCTTCCGACCGCTGGTGAGCACCAAGCCCGAGCCGGCCGGTTCTCCGCGGGTCGGTCAGGGGATGGGCCTGCCTCTGGCGCGCCACATCGTGGGGGACGCAGGTGGCACGATCCAGACCCAGGGCTCCATCAGTCGAGGCACGACCTTCACCTTCACCTGGCCCATCACCTGGTCGAACCCAGCCGAGGTGAGTGATCTGGCCATCGCGCCGCTGGACACCGAGTCGGTGGAGATCGAGGGCACGCAGGAGCCCGACCGCGCGCCCCAGAACGCGCCCCAGAACGCGCCCCAGATGGCGGCAGGCGGTGGGCCACGCACAGTCCAACCGACCGGTTTCTCACTGGAATCGCAGACGATCGAGGGACTCCATGTCCTGGCGGTGGACGCAGACATGATCGACCGGGCCAGCCTGGGGCGGGCGATGGTCCGGCGAGGGCTGGGTGCGTGGTGGCACGAAGCCGACTCGATCACTCGGGCCCTGGCCTTGTTGCGCGGTGCCGACGGCATCGAGCCGCTACGTCCGGGGCTGATCTTCCTGAGCCCGGGCTGGTCCGGCCGTGGCGATATGGACTTCATCGACGCCGTCCGGGCCAATCCCGAGCTGGTCGGCGTGTCGGTCTTCATCCTGTCCGATGCGGTGAACGCGGCGGATCGTCGACGCGCCGCTCGGTGGCACGTGGCGGGCTTCATCGACAAGGGTCGGGTCGCGCCCAGCTACGACGCGGTGGTCGACCTTGTCGTGGCTTACACGGCGGTCGTAGCGCCTTGATGCGTCAAGCTTGCGGCCGCGCGGGTATCGTGCGGATCAAGCCCCGGAGGATTCGTGAAGAAATTTCCTGCCGCGACTGCGGCCCGGTTTGCGGCGCTCTTGATTGTGCTTGGCGCCCCGTTCACGCTGTCGGCGTGCAGCGACAAGGTATCGGCAGGCGACGACACCGGCGCGGTTGACGCGGACTCCGATGGCGTTGGCAGTGATCTGGACTGTGATGACGGGGACGCCGCCATTTTTCCTGGCGCTGTCGAGGTCTGCGACGGTGTGGACAACGACTGCGATGGGCTGGTCGATGACGCGGACGACTCGCTGGACTCGAGCACGGCCACGGTCTACTGGCAGGACGCGGACGGTGATGGCTACGGTGACCCCGCGGTCGAACTCTTCGCCTGTGTTCCGCCTTCTGACGCGGCGCTGACGGCTGGTGACTGTGACGACAGCCTGTCTACGGTCAACCCCATGGCGGACGAGGTCTGCGACGGTGTGGACAATGACTGCGATGGGCTGGCGGACGACCTGGATCCCGAGGGCGCGCTGGACGCTGCTATCTGGTACATCGACGATGATGGTGATGGCTATGGCGACCCCAAGGGCGGCACGACGGCCTGTGTGCAGCCGACGGGAACGGTGAGCGATGGCAGTGACTGCGACGATGGGCTGTCCACGGTCAATCCTGGGGCAGTAGAGCGTTGCGATGGCGTGGACGACGACTGCAACGACGCCACCACCGATGCGGGACTGGCCTCGTGGCAGGCCGATGGCAAGGATCTGGTGGACGTGACGGCGGACGTGTCGGGGACGGTGGACGCGCCGGCGGTCTGGTCCCTGGACGACCCGGGCACGCTGCGTTTCTGCGATGGCACCTTCTACGTGGGGCTGGATGTCCACGCGGACAGCACCATCCTTGGAATGTCCGGGGATCCCACGGCGGTGACGCTGGACGCGGCCCTGGGCGGCAGCGTCATCCAGATCGAGGGAGAGGGACTGACGGTGTCCTTGTCGGGCCTGACCCTCACCGACGGCGTTGGCGAGGTGAGCAGGACCTTGAAGGATGGTGTGGGGGGCGGCATCTTCTGCGAGAGCCTGTCGACCGTCTCCACCCTCGCCGTGGACCAGGTCCACATCGAGGGAAACCAGGCTGTGTACGGCGGAGGACTGTTCGCCCATGGCTGTGAGACCACCCTGACGAACACGGACATCGCGGCCAACACGGCCAACTTCGTCGGCGGAGCCGGCTGGGTGATGAATGGCACCCACTTTTGGACCAACGTCGACATCTCGGACAACAGCACCGGCAGTGATGTCGGCGGCGTTTATTTCTACGAGGATTCCCCTGGCTTGGAGGTCGTCCTGGACCAGGTCGATGTCCACGACAACCAGGCGCCCGACGGCGTCGCGGCGGGCATATCGGTCTATGGCGGTAGCTTGAGTTGGTCGGGCAGTTCGACCTCTAGCTCGGGCCTCGTCGGGAACATCGCCGACTCCGGCGCCGGTGGAATCCACCTCGACGGTACGGATTTCTCAGCCAGTGCGGTCGACTTCGGCGAGCCGGGGACGGCGGACGACAACCACCCCGCGGACATCTACCTGGACAGCGCCGCGACGCCCTATGGGGCGGGCGATGACGCCACCTTTGACTGTGATGCCGACGCCTGCGGGCGCAGCGTGCTGCACGAGGTGGGTCAGGCCGACACCGCCTGGAACACGGCTGATGGCTACCTGATCGCAGATGTCTTCCAGGCCAGCACGGTCGCCACGATCGAGCGTTACCTGGTCTACGGGTCGATGGGAGACGGCTGCCAGGCCCGCGGCTATGTCCTCAGCGCCGATGGTGCGGTAGCGGACTCCAATGTTGATTGGACGGTCGAGTGGTCGGGTGGACTGGACGACTGGGGGACCAGCACAGCCTGGTACTATGTCAACGATGTCAACGTGTTGACCGAGATCGACCGGACCTATGCGCTGGGCTTTGTCTGCGAGTGTACGACCGGGGCTTACTGCTACGCGGCGCGTCCCGACGAGGGCCCGACGACCCACATTGACGCTGGCTTTGGTGACGGTACGGGCATGATCGTCCAGGAGGGCTTCAATCGGGTGACCGCCTACTACGATGGCGCCGACTACCTCTCGTGGTTCAATATGCGCATCGACGTGACTGAACTCTAGCGGCCACTGGGAGGATCGGTGATTGAGTCCGGGGACGTACCGCGAAATCCAAACACTGCGGTGCGCCGAGCCCTGCTGTGGTGGTTCCGACCGCCAGCGAGTCCCTACGTCTCGCTGAACTTCGCGGTCGAGTTCGGTCCGGCTCGCGCCTACCTCGATCGACTGGCAAAGCAGGAAGGGACACGGGTCACAGTCCAGGACCTGCTGGCCGCGGCGGTCGCGCGCACCTTGCATGCCCACCCCCTGGCCAACGCGCAGATCGTCCGGAATCGGATCGTGCTTCGAGAGCGGGTCGGCGTCGCTGTGCCGGTCAACCTCCTCGGTCACCCAGGGGGGGCGCGCCGCGAGTTGGGTGTCACGGTGGTCGCCAGGGCAGAGAGCCTGTCGCTGCGTGATCTGGCTGAGACCGGCCGCCGATCGGTGGCTCAGGAGCGCCAGGGACACGGCACGAATGGCCTGATCCGCGCCCTGACGCGCCTGGCCGAGATCGTGCCTCAGCCCGTCTTCTTTGCGGCCATGGATGTCGTTGACCAGCTTCGCCAGGCACCGCTGAGCGGCGAGTGGATGTTCAGGGCGATGCCCGCGACCACCCTGTTGTCCAACGCTGGCGCGGCGTTTTCAAAGGTCTCAGGGGTGGTTTTTCGCGGTGCTTCGATCTCACCCCCGCCCAGACTGGGGCACGTGGGCACCGTGTGGGGGGTCTCCGCGGTGCAGGACGAGGTGGTCGTGGCGGATGGACAACCGGCGGTGCGCCCCATGCTGCCCATCGTCCTGGTCTTCGACCATCGTCTGGTGGATGGTGTCGCTGCTGGCAGATTGGCGCTGTACTTCGCTGGGATCCTGGCGGACCCCGAGACCAGCTTTGGGCCCCGCGGACGGCGCGTCCTATCAGCGAAGGATTGCCGGCCGCGTTAAGATAGCCTGCCAACACGGAAGGCGATCATGGTCCACTGCCCTCCATCGCGACCGCACCGCCGCGGTCCGGTCCACTCCATCCTGGTGCTCGTCCTGCTGGGCGCCTTGACAGGCTGCACGGTCATCTCAGGGGATGCCTACAACGCCCGGCTGGAACAGGGCGGCGTTGGCACTGTGACCGGGGACGGCGGCACGGTTCTCGACGGCGGGACGATCACGGACGGCGGAACGCCCACCGGTGACGCCGGAACGACTACGGACACCGGCTGTGACCCTGTCACCTGGTATGCCGACGTGGACAGCGACGGCCTGGGTGACCCGGCTGTGACGACCGACGCCTGTGACGCCCCGACCGGCTACGTCGACAACGGCGACGATTGTGACGACAGCGACGCGTCGGTTTTGGGGGCGACGACTTTCTACGGGGATGTTGACGGTGACGGCTTCGGCTCTGCGACCGACACGGTCGACGCATGCACCCTTCCCAAGGGCTATGTGGCCGCCTTGGGGGACTGTGACGACAGCGACGCCGCCGTGAATCCCGACGCGGTTGAGACCTGCGCGACCACCGCGGATGACAACTGCGACGGCCAGACCAACGTCCGAGACGCGGCCGCCTGCATCGACTACTTTCCCGACTATGACGGTGACGGCTACGGGGTGGTGGCCGGTTCCGAGTGCTGGTGCCAGTCCCCCGCGGGCTTTGCAGCTTCTCCTGAAGACTGTGACGACAGCGATGGCAGTGTAAATCCCGCGGCGGATGAAGTCTGCCTTGATGGCATCGACAACAACTGCGACGGCGTTGGCTGTCAGCTTACGGGAACCTGGGCGGACTCGGACGCCGACAGCACACTCAGCGGCAGCGGTGGTGTTGGCGCCGGTGACGCGGTGGCCCTGCTGGGAGATCTCGACGGTGACGGTCGGGCGGATCTCGGGGTTGCGGCTCCGTTCTACCAGGATGCTGGGACCGAGTCCGGTGCCATGTGGGTGGTGTTGGGGCCCGCCTCGGGCACGGTAGACCTGGCGACCGATTCGGATGGCTTTCAGGTGGGGGTGGCGAGCGGCGACAGGGCGGGTCGAGCGCTCTCTGGTCTGGCGGATGTCAACGGGGATGGGTACCCCGAGATCCTGCTCAGCGCCCCATCTTCGGACAGCTCGGCAACGGATGGCGGTGCGGTCTATGTCGTCTTTGGGCCCGCCACGGGGGTCCACAGCCTGGCGGACGCCGACCGCATCCTGGCTGGTGGCACCAGCTATCTCTACGCGGGAAGCGCCATGATCGGCTTGGACGACGCCACCGGGGATGGCGTCCCGGACATGCTCGTCGGTGCGCCGAATGATGGCACCGGGGGCACGGCCGCGGGGGCGGCCTACCTGCTGGCCGGCCCCTTTGACGGAACGGGTGGGCTGCAGGCCGACGCCGTGGCGACGATCATCGGTGAAGCCGCAAACAACAGTGCAGGGTACGCGCTGGGCCGGGCGGGCGATCTGGACGGAGACGGCCTGGCTGATATGGTGATCGGGGCCTACCTCAACGACGACGCGGCGACGAACGCGGGTGCCGCCTATGTCGTGCTGGGTGGGATCGATGGCGTGGTCAGCCTGGCGGACTCCCAGGCACAATTCTATGGCAGCAACGCCTCGGATGGTGCGGGCAAGGCCGTTGCTGGGGCAGGAGATGTCAACGGGGATGGCGCAAGCGATCTGCTCATCGGGGCCGATGGCAACGACGGGGGCGGTGCGGCCAGCGGCGCGGCCTATGTGGTCTATGGCCCGTTCAGCGGCGCCAGCTCGCTGACCGACGCCGACATCACCCTGCTTGGCGAGAACGCCGGTGATCTGGCGGGTGTGGCGCTGGCCATGGCTGGTGATCTGGACGGTGATGGCGCTACCGAGATCCTGATCGGGGCTCCCGGTTCAGACCGAAGCGTCACCAATGGTGGCGCGGCCTACCTCTTCTATGACCCACCGGTGGGCACCTCCAGCCTGGGTGACGCAGCCGTCATCATCGAAGGCAGTGATAGCGGTCTGGGTTCAGCCCTGGCGGGTGGCCAGGACATCGACGGTGACGGCACTCCTGACATGGTCATCGCGTCGCCGGATGTGGCTGGCGGTGACGGTCAGGTTCTGATCTTCCTAGGAGCTGGCCTGTGAGAACCCACCTGTTTCCCCTCGCTGTGATGCTGGCAGGCTTCGCCCTGAGCGCGGCCCCTGCACAGGCCGCTTGCGACAAGCCGGTGAGCCCTGGTGAGCTGGCGCGAATGCTGTCCACCGCGGACGCTGCCTTTGGCAATATGGACGCCGTCTCCTTTCGCAGCGCCTTGAGCCTGGTGCGGTCATCGATCCCCTGTCTGTCCGGTCCCCTGGCCGAGTCCCAGGCCGCCGCCTACCACCGGGCCGAAGCCTACGACGCCTTCCTCAATCGGGACCACGCGGCGGTGGTGCAGCAGTTTCGCGCCCTGTTGTCGGCATCGCCGGGCTACCGGCTCTCAGATCAGGTGGCGCCGGACGGACACCCCCTTCGGACGGACTTCGAGATCGCCCAGGGTCTCCCCACCGAACCGTCCCGTCCTCTTCCTCCGCCGGTTGCGGGTTCGCTGCGCGTGGACGGTCGTGCATCTACGCAGGCCCCGGTGGCGCTGCCGTTCCTGGTCCAGCAGGTCGATGACGAAGGCAATGTCTTGACCTCGGCCCTGGTGGAACAGGGGTCGACCTTGACGCCCTACCCAGCCCTGCAACAGCCTGTGCCCACGCTGCGTAGTGGCGGGAAACGTCGAGTGGGCGTACCGCTGGTGGCGGCTGCCTTGGTGGCGGGTGTTGCCTCGGCCGGCCTCTACGGATTCTCGAGCGCACGGGCGTCCGACTTCTGGGACCCGGCCACGCCTGACGACGAGCTGCAACAGCTCCGTCGGCAGACCAATGCAACGGGCTACGCATCGCTGGGGGCTGGAATCGTTGCGATCGGCGCTGGCACCGCTGCCGTCTTGACCTTCGTGTGGTGAACCATGGCGCAGTCTGAACGGAACTGGTTGCTCGGTGTTCAAGTTGGCAGCGGGCCGCACGGGGCGCTGCACCTTGCCCAATCGCATGACGGGGATCGCGCGTGGTTGGAGATCGCCATCACGCCAGATGATGAACTCGCGATCCAGGTACGGGCCGACCGACTGGCGGCCGTGCGCCACCCCTTCTTGCTGCGGGTGCGTGGCCTGACGCGGATTGATGATCGGCTGTCCCTGGTGCTGGACTCGGTTGACGGTGTCGACCTGGGCTGCCTGTTGGTGCAGGGGCCGGTGCCCGTCGTGGCGGCGATCGATCTCTTTCGCAAGGCGGCGCGTGCCTTGCATGCCGGCTACGACCGCAAGCCGGGTCGCGGGCGCCCGTATGGGCTGGTACACGGCGCGCTCGACTTTTCGTCCCTGTTGATCGGGCTGGATGGATCGGTTCACCTTCACGGACTGGGCATGCTGGGTCCCGACGGTGAAGGGTTGACGGTGCTGCCTGAGAACCTCTCGGCCGGGACCCTTGCCCCTGAACGAAGGGCTGGCGCCGCGGCGACTCATGCGGCGGATGTCTACGCCTTGGGCTACTTGCTGGTCGCCGCGCTGGGGCTTGACGCGGATGAAGCCCTGGTGGCGGCCGCGGTGGAATCGGTAGCAGGGCCGGTACTGGAAGGAACGAACACTGCGGCGGCCTTGGGTCGACTGGTGGCCTCGATGCTGGCGGTGGATCCAACGCTGCGACCGACCGCTCAGGTGGTCGATCGGGGACTGGAGCGGATGCGGCGCCGACTGGACAAGGGCGCATTGCAGGCCTGGGCGGCCAGCGCCGTGCCGTCTGTGGCGCAGCGAGGGCTCTCGGCTGCCGATCTTCCCGAGCGGTCTGAGAATGTGCCGCCTGGAGAGCTGCCAGCGGCGGCCCCCCCCAGCTTGGAGTCCCTCCGTGGTCGCCGGCTGTGGGAGATCCGCGGGCCCAGCGAACCTGGCGGTCCGTCCCGGGTCCTGGAGTGGTTCGATCCATCTCGGGAGACTACCGAGAGGGTCAGCACCGCGCTGCTTCGCGACTCTGTGCCGGCAGAGCCGGCGGAAGACCCTTCTGAATTGATTGACCTGGTGACGGGTCGCTTCCTGGTGACCCAGGCCGGACTGGCGCCGGCGGCCGAGGATGACGGGCTGGGCGTGGCGGTCTTGCCCAGGGACAATTTGCCGGACACGGCTGATGAAGCGCTCGAGGACACCTTTGATGAGACACTCGAGGACACGATCGAGGACCTCGAAGACGATCCCTCTACCGAAGAGAGGACCCGCGTGGGTCCAGAAGCCGACCAGGACAGGGGGGCGGCAGTGCCCCCAGCCGTGCCTCAAGGGCGGCCCGAACCGGTTGGCGAGCCCGGTCTACAGGCAGAACTCGACGACATCGACGAAGCTGGCTTTCAGGGTGGCGATATGCCTCTCTTTGCCGAGTCGGATCGACGCGGTGGTGGTTGGTCCTGGCTGTGGGTCGCGGCGGCGCTGTTGGTGCTGACGGCAGGCGCGTGGTGGGTGATGCACCCCGACGCGGCGGAACCTGAGCCAGGTGGCGCGATCCAGTCGCCGGCCGATCTGGCACCGGTTGTGGGTCCGAAAGTTCCGGTTCCGGTGGCGCCCGAAGTGGTCGCTCCTGAAGTGGTCGCGCCAAAGGTCGGGGCGCCAGAGGTCGTGGCGCCAAAGGTCGTGGCGCCAAAGGTCGTGGCGCCGAAAGTCGTGGCGCCGAAGGTCGTGGCGCCGAAGGTCGTGGCGCCGAAAGTCGTGGCGCCTGCT